>JAEXBC010000145.1 GCA_023457875.1 Bacillota bacterium
ATGATGAGGTAGGAAGATATATAAGAAAGTACCAGGAGGTACTTTTTTTAGTTGGTCGTAAAAATGGAAAGACGCCTTTGATTGGAGCAATATGCTTAGCTGAATGGTTTTGTGGTGAGATGGGTAAGAAAATTTTATGTGCATCCAATGATTATGATCAGGCAGACCTTATGTTTGATGCAATTAATTCAATGCGTGAGGAAAGTAAAAGCCTAGAAAAATGTACAAGAAAGAATATTAAAGGAATTTACTTTGGCAACCCTAAACAGAAAAAGAAAAAAGGAAAGTATACTTATCAAAACAAAGGAAGTATTAAAAAATTATCTGCAAAAACTGGGTCTAAGGAAGGTAGAAATATAGGAATAGGAGCTGTAGATGAAGTTTTTGAAATGAAAGACGATAGTTTAGTCATGCCAATACGTCAGGCATTATCTACACAAGATGAACCTTTATATTTTGAATTAACTACAGAAGGATTTACTAATGATGGTTACCTCGACAAGAGACTTATTGAAGCTAGACAAACATTAAGAGGTGAATTGTTAAGACCAAGATGGTTAATTTGGATGTATACACAAGATAATGAGCAGGAAGTATGGCAAGATGAAAACAGCTGGGTTAAGAGCAATCCTGGATTAGGTAAGATAAAAAAATGGTCTTTTTTAAGAAGCATGATAGAAGAAGCAAAAACAAGCAGTAGCAAAAAAGCATTTGTGCTCGCTAAAGATTTTAATATAAAGCAAAATAATGCCGCTGCATGGTTACAAGAAGATGAAATAAAAAATAATCATACTTATGATATTGAGGATTTAAGAGAAAGTATTGCAATAGGTGGCGTTGACTTATCTGAAACTACAGACTTAACGTGTGCAAGAGTCTTAATTATGAAACCTAATACAAAGTATAAATTTTTTCATGCAAAATACTTCATTCCAGAAAGCAAATTAGAAGAAGTACCAAATGATGAAAAAGAAAAATATATGCGTTGGGCACGTGCTGGCTTATTACATATTTGTGAAGGTAATGAGGTCAATCACAGTGATGTAGTAGCATGGTATGTACATCTTTATAAGACATATCGCATTAGGTGTTTTAAAGTAGGGTATGACAAGTGGCAGGCAAAGTCTTTTGCTACTGAAATGAGTGATTATGGATTTGAAATGGTAAAAATTATTCAAGATCCTAACAACTTATCATCACCAATGAAGTTACTTGAAGCAGACTTAAAAAGTAATCTTGTAAATTATAATCAAAATGAAATGGATATATGGTGCTTAAGAAATACAGCAGTTAAGACAAATGATCGGCAACAAATTATGCCTGTAAAAGTTCAAGGTGAGGTTTTAAAACACATAGATGGAGCTGTAACAATGATTATTTGCTATGCTACACTTACTTTATTTAAAAAAGAGTATCAGGATGTTATACGTTAGGAGGCAATGATGGGATTATTTGATTACTTTAGAAAATACAATCAAACAAGGCAGATACTGAAGTATGCAAAAATGATGAGTGGGTATTCACCGGCGTTCAGCCAATTTGGTGACAACATCTATGCAAGTGATATTGTTCAGAATGCAATTAGGTGTATTGCCAGTGAAATAGGAAAGCTTAACCCGCAGCATATTAGAACAGATACAGAAACAGGCATACAAAGAGTCATCAATAGCAGTATAAATAAGTTGCTTAAGTATGGGCCTAATCCTCTTATGACAACGACGGACTTTCTTGAGAAGATTGTATATTTAAGAGAAGTCAATAAAAATGCTTTTATTTATCCTACCTATAGAGAAATACCCATGAGTGAAGGATATGTGAGGCGTGAGTATACAGGTTTTTATCCGCTTAATCCTATACAGGTGGATTTTCTTGAAGATGCTGTAGGAACACTATTTGTAAAGTTATATTTCGCTAAGGGGGATAGTTATACGCTACCTTATGCTGACATTATTCATTGGAGAAAAGATTTTGGTGCAAATGACTTTATGGGGGGAGATGAAAATGGTAAACCTAATAATCAGGCATTGTTGAAGTTACTTAAAATAAATGACATTACTGTTCAAGGCCTTGAGCAAGGGCTTAAGGCTAGTTTAACCATTAGGGGGTTGCTTAAAATTAACACCATGATGGATGATGAGAAGCAAAAAAAGGAGCGTGAAGCATTTGAAAGAAAATTGAATGATGTAAAGAGTGGTATTCTTGCTATAGATTTAAAAAATGATTTTTTACCTATTAACATGAATCCTAAGATGATTGATAAAGAAACTATGGAATTTCTTGATAGAAGAATCTTAAACAATTATGGGACTTCACTGGCGATTATTTGCGGTGATTTTACTGAGGAGCAGTATCAGGCGTTTTATGAAAAAACATTAGAGCCCATGATTATTAGTTTGGGAAGAGCATTTACAAGGGTCTTATTTACTAGCAGAGAACTTGATGTTGGTAATGAGATCATTTTTTATGCGCAGGGATTACTCTTTACTAATATGGCCAATAAAATAGCAGCGGTAGATGTATTAAGTAGCCGAGGTGTTTTAACAGATAATCAAATTTTAGCTGTCTTTGGCTATCCACCATTTGAGGGCGGAGATGTAAGGAATAAATCACTTAATTACATCAACCGTGAAATAGCTGATCAATACCAAATGAGCAGCATAAAAGGAAAGGAAGTGAAGAATGTTGAATAAGTCAAATTTAGAGAAAAGGCTTGTGAACTTTAGAACAGTAGACAACGATGAAGGTAAGATGATTATTGAAGGCTATGCAATTACATTTGAGCAACCAGCTACTCATAAGCGTGGAAAGTACAGTTTTACAGAAACTATCAAGAGGGGAGCGTTAAATCGAACAGAAATGAAAGATGTGCCCCTTAGATATAATCACAATGATAGTTGGTGCATTATGGCGAGGACTAGAAATAATAGTTTAAAGCTTATAGTAGATGAAGTAGGTCTTAAAATTAAAGCTGAATTAATTGATACCCAGAGTAATAGGGACATCTATAAATCAATTCAAGAAGGATTGATTGATAAGATGTCCTTTGCTTTTACAGTTGCTGAAAGAGGTGATACCTGGGAATATGGAGAATCAGAAACGATTAGAACGGTCACTGAGATTGATAAACTTTATGACGTAAGCGTGGTGGATACCCCGTTTTATGATACAACTTCTGTTTATGCAAGGAGTTTTGAGTTGTTGGATAACAATCTAAAACAGCTGGACAGCTTTGACTTGGCAAAACGTAAGTTACAAATGCAATATCAATACAAACTATGAGAAAAGGATGAGATGATATGAAATTAAAAGAAAAATTAGATGAAGCATTAGAAAAAAGAAATTCATTAATGGCAAGCATTACAAATGCAGAGACAAGAGAAGCCCTTGACAAAATTGAATTAGAGCTTAGAAAGTGTGACATTGAGATTCAAGGAATTAAAGATGCTATTGAAGAAGAGCAAAGAGCCGAGCAAGATACTGATGCAGCAAAGAGAAGCGCGGGAGCAAGTGCACCACAAGGTGGACTCAATCCAATGGGAACTTATGGGGGATTAGGCAATATCCAAACTAGAAATTCAGAAGATGAAAAAGAAATTTCTTATAGAAAAGCATTCATGGATTATGCACTAAGGGGTACAGAGATTCCAGCAGAATTTAGGGATGGTGGCACAACAATTACCACTGAACTTGGCGTACTAATTCCAAAAACAGTGCTTAATCAAATTATTGAAAAGTTAAAAAGCTATGGTGACATCTATAGTAGGGTATCTCAAACTAACATTAAAGGAGGCATTGAACTTGCGATTTCAGATACTAAGCCAGTAGCGACATGGACAAGTGAAAAGAGTGTTTCTGATAAACAAGAGAAGACCATTTCAGGAACGGTATCATTCTCTTATCACAAGCTTCAATGTAGGGTGGCTGTTTCACTTGAAGCAGATACAACTTCATTATCTATTTTTGAATCTACATTAACAGACAATGTCTATGAAGCTATGATTATTGCATTAGAAGAAGCGATTATTAATGGAACTGGTGTAAAGCAGCCTTTAGGTATTACAAAAGATGCCCGTATAAAAGCTACACAAAAAGTCGAAGTGGCAGCTGAACAATTAAAATCTTGGGAAGCGTGGTCAAAAGTATTTGCTAAAGTTCCAAAGAAAAAACGTCAAGGAGCTATAATTATTCTCAATACTGAGACATGGGAAGGTGACATCTTAGGTATGACAGATGCCAATGGACAACCTATAGCACGTGTTAATGTAGGACTTAATGGAGAAGATAAACCTATCTTTAAAGGTAAGCCAGTTGTTGATGTAGAAGATTACCTTCCCTCATTTGAAGCAGCTGTGGCTGGAGAGGTATTTGGTATTATTATTAACCCTAAAGATTACTTACTTAATTCAAATATGCAAATGAGTATTAAGCGTTACTTTGATGAGGCTACTGATGAATGGATCACTAAGGCTACTCTTATTGCAGATGGCAAATTAGCTGATGTACAAGGTGCCATTCTATTAACAAAAAAAGCGTAGGACAAACTCTCAGGAGGATTAGAAGTATTAAAAGCTAGAAGTTATTGGTTAGGTAGGTGGTGGAAGAATGTCTCTTTTAGAAGATGTTAAATCTAATCTTGGGATAATGATTGACGATGAAGACTTAAATAGATCAATTGAACTAAAGATTCAAGCAGTTAAAGGATATTTAAAAAGTGCAGGAGCAAACATTAACGAATCAGATACTCAGCATATTAGCTGCATATCTATAGGTGTTAATGATTTGCTTAATAATAAAGCTGGAGAGACTAAATTCTCACCGGCTTTTAATTTGTTTGCACTTCAGATTTGCAGGGGGTGATAAAGTTGAAGTTTATTACACCCATTTATCTAATTACTGGTGAGACCAATGTAGATGATGCAGGTGATGCATCTTATAGTGCAATTGAAAGAAAGATATTTGCAGACAAATTATCAGTTGGTCAAAACGAGTTTTATCAAGCCCATAGAAGTGGTTTAAAGCCAGAAGTCAAATTTAATATACGTACAAACGAGTATGCACAAGAGAGCAAAGTAAAATTTAACAGCATGATTTATACAATAATAAGAACCTATGATAAACAAGATGGAATTACAGAGATTACTTGTACTAGGGAGAATAGCAATGTCAGTTCCTAAAAGTGTTATAAAAATTAAAAGAGATGGTATTGAATATGTGTCAAATATAGATGCAGTGAAATATACACTAAAAGAACTTATACGCGCAGCGTTACGTGATTGTGGCAAATTATTTTGTAATAGGTTTAGACAGTTATATTATCAGCACTTCAAACGTAAAAAAGGACGTGTTGGCAGATACACACAGTACTGGGTACGAAGCAAAAAGGACGTGCCAGATTTATTAGTAGGTATTAAGCCTAATGGTTTTTATGGAGGCTTACAGGAGTTTGGAGCAAAAAATACTCCGCGATGTGGGCTTCTGACCGGCACAGTACAAGATAATATCGATAACTTTGAAGAAATACAAGCACACTATCTTAGTGCATTAAATGAAGATGCACCATATATTGAATCTGAAAGTGATTATGAAGGAGGGGCAGAAAGTTGAATGCAATAAAGGATTTTTCAAGAACAAATGAGCTTAAGAAGTCTATTACTAGCATTTTAAAAGAATATGTAAATAGTGTACATTGTCGTCAAGCTCCTTCTAAAACCCCTTATCCATATGTTACATACTTTTTAAAACATACAAAAAGTGAACATCAATATAGCTATTTTTTTGAGATTCACATATGGACTAAAGATGTTAAACAGATAGAGGAATTGGCTGATAAGATTGAAGAATTAGATGGTTGTACATATAAAAATCAATATCATAGTTTTGATTTGGACTTAAACAGCAGAAATAATGTAGAAGATGAGGAAAAGGAACTACAACATATTGTTTTGCTATTTAATTTAACTTATTTTGATTTGAAAGGGTGATGAGCGTGGGATTAAGAAAAAGAATTACTGGCTATACAGAAAAGACAATGGAAAACAGGCAAACAGGCGCAGGCGCCTACTTCAAAAATTACGATGTTGAAACAGATACATTTACAAAAGCAGTAGCAACAGGGAAGTTATTGGGTGCGACTCAAGGGGGTGGAAGTTTTACAGCAAAACCAATTATTACCCCAGTTGAAGTTGATGGTGTACCAAGTGCTGCTAAAGGGATGGAAGAAGTGGACGGTTGGGAAGTTGACATGACAGCTAATATTTTAGAAGTCACAGCCGAAAATATTCAGTTTGCGCTTGGTGCTGCAAACATAACAACTACTACTGATGGGAAATACAAAAAAATTACAGGGAAATCGAACATTGATCCAAGTGATTATATAGACAATGTAACCTTTTTAGGGACAGTAAGTGGATTTGATGAACCGATTATTATTCAGATTTACAATGCATTAGCTGTAGATGGCTTAAGCATTAATCCTCAAGACAAGAAGACGACAATAGTTCCAACAAAATTTAAGGCTCACGTAAGCTTTGAAAACTTAGACGAACCTCCATTTGCAATTTTTGTTCCTGTAAAAGTAGAAAGTGAGAGTGGGCAATAATGAAAAAATTAACAGGAAAACATATATTTCAAATGGCTAAGATTATTAAGGCAGCAGACTTAAAGGATGAACTAGGATCGGTTATTGCAAAGAATAAAGAAGGAGCATCTATTGATCAAGTTGGAATTGAAGCAGTAATGACAATAATTTCAGCTTGTGGGAATGATCAAGTTGAAAGAAAAATGTATGAAATGTTGGATGACCTTTTTGAAGCAAAGGTAGAGGATATGAGCCTTGAAGC
>JAEXBC010000146.1 GCA_023457875.1 Bacillota bacterium
GTCTGTTTGTTATGTTCAAAATATGCACTTAGTTAAGTCTAAGATATAGAAAAAAAGGCATCTACGAATATTTAACTATTCATAGACGCCTTTTTAGAAATAATATCACTTAACTAAATGACATTGGCTTATGCCATCTCTTTTTTCTCTAATCAAACAATTTAGATACTGATAAATCTTCGTGGATGCGTCTAATTGCATCTGCAAAAATAGGCGCAACGGAAATTTCTTTAATCTTAGCAATTCTCTTTTCTTCTGGAATAGCAATCGTATTAAGGACTACAAGTTCCTCAATTGCAGAAGCCTCTATTCTTTCAAGGGCTGGTCCAGAGAGAACGCCATGGGTACAACATGCAAATACCTGCGTTGCCCCTCTCTCTTTAAGCTTATTAGCTGCATTGCAAATGGTGCCTGCTGTGTCAATCATATCATCAATTAAAATCACGCGTTTGCCATTTACATCACCAATAATATTCATAATTTCTGATACGTTCGCCTTTGGTCTTCTCTTATCAATGATTGCAAGAGGTATCTCTAACTTTGTAGCAAACGACCTAACTCGTCCTACACTACCAAGGTCTGGTGATACAGCTACAACATCTTCCATACCCTCACCAAATTTATCTGCATAATATCTTGTTAGAAGTGGCATTCCTACTAAGTGATCAACCGGAATGTTAAAGAAGCCTTGGATTTGTGAGCAGTGTAAATCCATTGTTAATACCCTATCAGCTCCTGCTGTTTGAAGTATATCTGCAACTAATTTTGAACTAATTGGATCTCTTGCCCTTGTCTTTCTGTCTTGTCTTGCATATCCATAATATGGGATAACAGCTGTAATACGTCCAGCTGAAGCACGTTTCATGGCATCAATCATAATAAGTAGTTCCATTAAATGCTCATTAGCTGGGGTAGATGTAGGCTGAATAATATAAATATCCGTACCACGTACCTTTTCATCAATCTTAACGCTAATTTCCCCATCACTAAATTTCATAACTTCCGATTTACCCAGGGTAATGTCTAAGCCTTGTGCAATTTCCTTTGCCAGATGAGGGTGCGCATTACCAGTAAACACTTTGATATCAGTGTAATTTCTAATCATTTGATTAAGTCCTCCTTCAATAATTGACCATGGTTTCCGCAAAACATTATATCATACTGTATACAGAATGCAAAGTATACAATTTATTTTATTAAGAATGGTTGCATTTTTCTTAGTGTATCTTATTTGTTTTTCTTTTTACTAACCCAATTTTCCTTATTTTCTTGCTTTGCTCTAGCAATACCTAAACTGTCCTTGGGTACCGTTCGTGTAATGGTTGAGCCAGCAGCTGTATAGGCATTTTCCTCAACTACAACTGGTGAAATGAGATTCGTATTACATCCAATAAAAGCATGATCTTTAATCACAGAGCGGTGTTTCTTTTCACCATCATAGTTTACAACAACAGTACCACAGCCAAAGTTTACATTTTGGCCCACATCGGCATCACCAATATAGGTAAGATGTGAAATTTTTGTGCCATCACCAATGGTGGCATTTTTAATTTCTACAAAGTCACCCACTTTAATATTCTTACCGATATGACAGTGAGGTCTAATATACGCAAAAGGACCTACATGAGTACCTTGGTCTACAAAACTATCTGTAATTACGCTGATGTCAACATAAACGCCATCAGCAAGTATCGTATTTGAAATCTTTGAATGATATCCAATATGGCAGCCTTCACCTACTTTTGTGTGGCCTAATAGCATACAGCCTGGTTCTATAATGGTATCCTTACCAATCTCTACGCTTGACTCTATATAAGTATGCTCAGCATCTATAAGTGTTACCCCATTTGCCATATGCCTGTCATTAATACGTTGTCTCATAATTCTGGTAACCACTTCAAGCTGCTGCCTTGAATTAACGCCCATAATATCGTCTGCTTCGCCAGTTGCAATAGCACCTACCTGATGACCCTCTTGAAGAAGGAGTTCAATAGTATCTGTTAGGTAATACTCATTTTGGGCATTATTTGTAGTAAGCTTTGATAATGCATAGCTTAATAATTTTGCATCAAATATATACATCCCGCCATTGATTTCAGTAATCGCCTTTTCTTCTTCAGATGCATCCTTTTGCTCAACAATCTTTAATAGTTTATCCTGTGTATCTCTTACAATACGTCCATAACCTGTTGGCTCCTCAATAATGGCTGATAAGACAGTAGCTGCATTTTTATTTTCGCGATGATAATCTAGCATCATCTCTAGCGTCTTACCTGTAATAAGTGGTGTATCTCCACATAAAATCAAAACTTCATCTGCATCTTCTATAAATGTTAATGCCTGCATCACAGCATGTCCTGTTCCAAGCTGCTTTTCTTGAAGTGCATAGCTCACTTGTTCACCTAATGCCGCCTTAACATCTTCAGCCTTGTGTCCAACGATAATACAAATATCCTCCACGCCGACTTCTTTGATTGCTAACATAGAATATTCTACTAATGCTTTCCCTAAAACCTTATGAAGTACCTTTGACTGATCAGACTTCATGCGTGTTCCTTGACCCGCAGCCAGAATTAATGCCTTTGTATTCATTTTTTATCTTCCTTTCACAGTTCTGCTTCCTTGTTATTCTCTCACTTTCTTTTGATTTATGCAAGAGCATACCAGATTTCTTAATCATCCAGTATGTCATCTTTACTCTCTTTTATTGTTTTAAGCTAAATAAATCTTATCTTCCAACGTAATATTTAACTACCATTATGCACACTAAAAATGCCATATTCCCCTCTAAGAATATGGCATTTCATTTTATCTTTTAAGCCCAAACATCCATCTGAAGACAAAAAATCGCTTGCATAACTCATATGTACTGTATGTTAAGATGATGGATAATAAGAGAATCAATGGTATTTGCAAGGTAGGGCCATCAATCACCTTAAATACAAAGAATGCCGTAATAACAATCCATGATTGGTGGAAAAGATAGATCCCAAAAGAGGATTTTGACAAATAGGTAGTTACTTTTCCATTAAAATTAAGATAACGCCGCCCTAGCGCCAAAATTGCCAGTATGAATAGCCAAGATGCCATCTCATAAACTTCCCCATCAATCATAAAGGTTGTAAATCCCGCATATAAAATAGACAATCCCAATAGCCAGAAGCGATATTTTTCCAATTTTTTGAGCAGATTCTCATTGGAGAGGAAAAAGTAGCCCAGCAAAAAATACGCCAAATACTCCGTTGGGCTTTTTTTACTTTGGCCTCCGATTTTTAACAGACTTCCGATGCAAGGAAGTAGCCCCATCAAAATAACCCATATCAATGAAATCTTATCGCCAAGTGTCCCTTTTCCCTTATTTTTATACCACATCATAAAAGGTAGACTCACCATTGACATCACAAACAAAAATAGTAGGAACCATAAATGTCCAGGAGTAAACGCACCGTCATATCCACTGAAATCAGTGAGCTTTGTAAATGAATCAAAGTAGTTTGCTTGACCATTAAAATATATTCCCGCAAGGTATGGCTGAATAGGGACAATTAAAAGCACGCCAAATATAAAAGGTAGCAGCAACTTACATACACGTTCTTTAACATATTCGCCCCCACTACGCTTCAACAAGGCATAACGTGAACTTATACCAGCAAGGGCAAATAATAGCGGCATAATCCACATAGAGACCACTCTAATAAATATGCTGGGAATTAATAAAGCTTCTCCATGAATGTAAAAGTCTTCTCCCCAGTTGTTATACATCATAAATATATGATACGGAAAAAGCAGTAATATCGAGAATGTCCTAAGATTATCAATATAATGTTTACGATTTACCATGCAATATCTCCTTAAATAATATTTTTAAGTTATCTTAGCATAGGTAGAAAACTGTTTCATTGACTTTTATCAATTTTCGATTTTTTTATACGGCTGAGAGTTTCGGGTGACATTCCAAGAAATGTTGCCAGATGCTGTTGCTTGATATGCCTTCTCAAATCTGGAAATTCATTTATAAAATTGGTGTACCGCGTTTGTGCATCGTAAAACAACAAATCAGATTCGCGTTTTTCCTTCTGTAAATAGGCACTCTCCGTTATTTTTCTAAGTAAGATTTGCCAGCAACTATGTGAATCTGCTAATTTCAAACCTTCAGCATAATTGATTAGAAGCACCTCGGAATCTTTCAAGGCCTGAATATATAAATTTGATTGCTTCCCACTGAGGACTGAATTATAAGGCGCCACAAAGTGATGTTGCATCATAAAATTCTTTGTATACTCCTTGCCCTTAAGGTCAACATAAAAGAGCCTAAATAATCCATCTAAAACAAAACCAATATGCGTTTGCTCATCTCCGACTTTCGTAAAATACTCATGCTTTTTATAGGATGCTTTTGAAACCAAAGTTCGAAGTGCACTTATTTGATTATCGGGCATAACAGTAAATTGATTGAGAATACTTGTTAAACTTGAAAATGCCTTTTCATCTATAGCCATCATGCTACCACCCTTTCTAGCGACTTAAACCCCACTATGTAAAAAAAGATGCCCTAGCTTTTAACTAAGACATCTTCTATTTTATTATTCTGCTGATAAATCACTATCAGTTGCGATTGCTACTTCATCTGATAATAATACCATTTCATATTTCTCAAGAACCTGATTTTGAATACGGTCTCTCGTCTCTGAATTAATAGGATGAGCTATATCTCTAAACTCCCCATCTAAGGTCTTACGGCTTGGCATTGCAATGAAACGGCCCTTGTCCCCCTCAATCACTTTGATATCATGAACAACAAATTCATTATCAAAAGTAACCGATACTACTGCCTTCATTTTGCCATCCTTGTTGATCTTTCTTACCCTAATATCTGTGATTTCCATTAGCAAATCCTCCCTGTTATTAACTAGCGGCCTAGCGGCTATTTTAATAATATTGTATTATTATTTGAATTATATGATATTTTTTCCAAATAGTCAATATTTTTTTATTTTGACTTATAATTCCAATCTAAGTAACCTATGTGCCTTAAAAACAGCTTGTCAAATCCATTTATTTGTCATTATTAAACAATATTTCGCTTCTCTAATAAAATAATATTATCTTTTGTTCCTATTACTTTCTGCCCATCTGAAACAAAAACTTGCTTGTCTAAAATGGCATTTTCAATAACGCAACCTTTACCAATTGTGGCACCCTCCATAATAATGCAATCCTTTACCTTGGTACCCTCTCCAATGAATACTTTTCTAAAGAGTACAGAGTCCTCCACTTGTCCATTAATAATGTCTCCCCCACTTACAATACTATTAGTAACCTTGGCTTGAGCATTGAATTTTGCTGGAGGCTCGTCCTTTGCTTTCGTATAGATATAAGGAGAGGCATTGAAAAATAGGTTTCTAACTTCTTGTGTGAGGAAGTCCATATTAATGTGATAAAATTCATTAATATCCCTAATTCTTCTCCAGTAACCCTCGAAGTGATAACCATAGATCTTCAGCTTTTTGCGGTATCTGATGATAATATCACTTACAAAATTATATCTTCCTTCTGTTTCAAGTTGCTCTAAAAGCTTAATAAGTAATTCTCTACTAATAACATAAATACCAAGTGAAACAGTAGTAAATTGTGGATTGAGTGGTTTTTCTTCAAAATCAATCATTTGTTTGTTTTCGTCAAGACCAATCACGCCATAATCTTCTACTTCATAGGTATTAAGGTCCTTATAGGCAATGGTAATATCTGCATTTTTCTGCTCATGGTATTTAATCAATTTTTCATAATCCATTTTATAAATTTGTTCCCCAGAAGTAATCACCACGTAAGGCTCATTACTTTTTTTAAGAAAATCGATATTTTGAAAAATGGAGTCTGCTGTTCCACGAAAACCATAGGTTTCTTGGTTAAGCATGGTTGGTGTAAATAAAAACAGACCTGTTTTCTTTCTACCAAAATCCCACCATTTAGATGAACCAACATGATCGGCAAGAGATCTTGCACTAAACTGAGAAATAATGGCCACCTTTTTAATACCTGAATTGCTTAAGTTACTTAATGCGAAGTCAATAGCCCTATAGGAGCCTCCAATAGGCATAGCCGCAGCATTTCTTTGATTTGTCAATACCCCGAGGGCATTTCTTTTCCCCCCAGCTAAAATAATTCCGATAGCTCTCATCTTTTTCCTCCTTACACAATAAGTGAATGTCCGCTTGGTAATATTCCATTCTCATAATGAGCTTCTAAAGTATGTCCACACACTTCACAATTTTTTCCAATCTTTACGTTGTCAGGTATAACGGTGTTATCTCCAATTGCCGTAATGCCACTGGAATAAATATGAGATTTCGTGATATGAGGAATATCTTCTCCAAAACCAATATAAGCATTTTCTCCAACCTCAGATTTTTCAGAAACAATGCAATGATCTAGCTTAGCACCTTTTCTAATAATGGTTTCGCACATAATGATGGAGTTATTAACTGTAGCACCCTCTTCAATAATGACCTTTGGTCCTAAGACTGAATTATGAACCTCACCAAATACTTCACAGCCCTCAGATAATAATGAGTGTTCTAACACTGCATTTTTTCCAATAAACTGAGGTAATTGATGTTCTATGTTGGTGTAAATTTTCCAGAACTCTTCGTATAAATTAAAGACAGGCACAGTCTCTGTAAGCTCCATATTAGCTTTCCAATAAGCTTCGATGGTTCCAATATCTCTCCAATAATCATTAAAGCGATAAGCAAAGACATTCTTATGAGTATTAATCATTTCAGGAATAATATGTTTACCAAAGTCACTATCTTCATGGATTGAATTATCCTTAATAAGTGCTTCTTTAAGCACCTTCCATGTGAAGATATAAATACCCATAGAAGCCAAATTACTCTTTGGTTGTTTTGGTTTTTCTTCAAACTCCACAATTTTTCCTGTTTTATCAGTATTCATAATTCCAAATTGATTAGCTGTTTCAATAGGCACTTCAATAACCGCAATCGTTGCATCAGCATTATTCTTTTTATGTTCCTCTAGCATCGCACTATAGTCCATTTTGTATACATGATCCCCAGATAATACTAAAATATATTCAGGATTGTACTCATCAATATATCTAATATTATGATAGATTGCATTAGCTGTTCCTGAATACCACGATCCTTCGTTCCCTGTTTTTAAGAAAGGTGGTAAAACGGTTACACCACCGCTTCTTCTATCTAAATCCCAAGGAATACCTATTCCAATATGTTTTGTTAAAATCAAAGGCTCGTATTGGGTTAAAACACCCACTGTATCAATTCCTGAATTAATACAGTTACTTAAAGGAAAATCTATTATTCTATATTTTCCGCCGAACATAACAGCAGGCTTAGCAATCTGTTTCGTTAGAATGCCCAACCTGCTTCCTTGTCCCCCCGCCAATAGCATCGCAATCATTTCTTTCTTATTCATGTAATTCCTCCTACCTTAAAAGCTAGTTTATTCTTGAATAATTCTTTGCAGACTACTTATTAGCATTGTATCATTTTTCCATTTTTATAACAATAATTTATACTATATATTTTTATCAAAAATACACAAAATAATATATTTATTTTTTACTTGACGAATATTCGCAACTATAAGTCGCCACAATTTTATTACTTTCATCTACAGTATCTAGCCACAATAAGGTTTTGAAATCCTGTACCACTTTTTTTTGCGGATTTTTAGTAGCCATTAATACACCTATTCCTACTATTTCTGCCTCAAATTCCTGTATTAACTCGATAATACCCTTAGCTGTTCCTCCTGCTTTCATAAAATCATCGATAAAAAGCACCTTGGAACCTTTTTTAATCGCCTTTGTAGAAAGACACATGGTATTGATACGATGATTGCTACCAGAAATATAGTTCATGTGAATAACCGTTCCATCAGTAAGCTTACTTTGATTACGTACCACTACCATCGGTTTGTTGAGTGCTCTTGCCGTCATAAGGGCAAGAGGTATTCCCTTTGTCTCAACGGTAATGACGTAATCAATTTCTATATTTCTAAATAAACTTGCCAAAGCTCTCCCCATATTTTTAGATATGTCAGGGGAATATAACAAATCATTTGTATAGATATATCCTCCAGGAATAATACGTTCGGAGGTATTAATCATCTCACAAAGTCCCTTAGTAAATTCACTGATCTGCTTGTCTGTCATTAAAGGATTATAATAGACACCTCCAGCTGCCCCAGAAATCGTCTCAATGCTGCCTAACTCATAGGTTGTAAAGATATCCTTAACCACATCTAAGTCTTCACTAATGGTGGACTTGGCGCAGTTAAATATATTACAAAAATGAGTAAGTGTAAAAATTTTGTTTGGATTATCGGTTAGTATATGCGTCATTACACTGATACGATCATGCTTTTGTATTTTTCCCATCACGCTTCTCCTTTTCTAAGCTTAAATGCTTTCTTATATTATAAACATAAAACCGAATATTTAAAAGTAGTTCATGATTAACATTCATATTTTTAAAAAAAAATGTTCATTATTATCTTATTGGTATATAATTATACAATAACGTGATGCATAATATGAATAGAAGGCATCATTTTTAAGAATAATATTTAATTCGCTGAAAGGACTAAATATATGTCAAACATTAATTCTCTCTCACATAAAAAGAAAATCCATTTTATTGGCATTGGCGGCATCAGTATGAGTGGTTTAGCTGAAATTATCTATTGTAAAGGCTATGAGGTTACTGGCTCTGATATGAAGGCATCTTCTACCACAAGGCATTTAGAAGACTTAGGCATCAAAGTTTACTATGGACATCAAAAGGAAAACATTCAAGAGGATGTTGATCTTATTGTTTACACTGCTGCTATTCATGATGACAATGAAGAACTTCAATACGCAAAGGCAAATGATATTGAGACGATTAGCCGTTCTCAATTTTTAGGTGTATTGATGAAACACTACGATTATCCCATTTGCATTTCTGGTACTCATGGCAAGACAACTACTACATCTATGCTTTCCCACGGACTACTAGAAGCTAATTTAGATCCTACCATCTCTGTTGGAGGCATTCTAAAATCTATTCATGGTAATATTCGCATTGGCAAGTCACAATATTTTTTAACTGAAGCTTGTGAATACTGTGATAGTTTTTTAGACTTTTTCCCTCATGTGGGTGTTATTCTCAATATCGAGGAAGATCATCTAGATTATTTTAAAGATATTAACCATATTCGAAGTTCATTTCAAAAATTCGCTTGTAAAATTCCTACTGATGGACTACTCACCATTAATGGTACCATCGATGATTTAGATGGTTTTTTAGCACCTCTTCATTGTAAAGTGGAAACCTTTGGGCTTGATGAGTCCTTTAATTGGTATGCAAAAAATATAAGCTTTGATGATAAAGCCTGCAGTAGTTTTGATGTTTACTATAACCACCAATTTGTAACGAGACTCAATCTTCATGTTCCAGGTAATCATAATATTCTAAATGCCCTAGCTGTATGTAGTGTTTATCATTTTCTAGGTCTTGATCTTGCAAAGCTTAATGATGGGCTACTACATTTTTCAGGTGCTAATCAGCGATTTGAAGTCAAAGGTAGTTATAACGACATTACCATCGTAGATGACTATGCACACCATCCTACTGAAATTGCTGCTACGCTAGATGTTGCAACCAAATATCCACACCATGAGCTTTATGTTGTTTTTCAACCACATACTTATACAAGAACAAAAGCTTTCTTAAATGAATTTGCTACTGTCCTAAGTCGAAGTGAAAATGTTATTGTAACAGATATCTATGCTGCTAGAGAAAAAAATCCTGGGGATATCTCTGCAAAAGATATCGTCGATAAAATCCACAGCCTAGGTAAAAAGGCACTTTATATGAAGGATTTTAATGAGATTGCAGCGTATCTTAAAAATCATGCACTCCCTAAGGATTTGATACTTACCATGGGGGCTGGAAATGTCAATGAAATTGCTACACTTTTACTTGGTAAATAATTATCCACCATTTCCTTTTTTACTTTTCCACAAGTATTGTGTATAACATCGTATTTTATCAACAATTTTTATAGAAAATCTCCACAGGTCTATGGAGATTTTCTATTTTTATTTATCATATTTTCCCGTTTTTGTGCTATAATACTAACACGTCAATGACTACCATTATTAAACAATACTTTTAAAGGAGGTGTCCGAATGGCATATATTAAATACAAAAACTCAAAACAAAATTTCGTTCACGTTCCTTCTTGGTTTATTACAGACTATATGCCAAAGGCACTTAGTGGCTATACAAAAGTCTATCTTTATTTATTAGCTGCCTCTACTGATGTACATACCGCACCTATTTCACTGGAAGAGGTCAGCAAAAAATTAGATATGCTCTACTGTGAAGTGATACAAGCCCTTATGTATTGGAATGAGCAGAAGGTGCTTAGCTTTTCTGAGTTCTCTATTGATGAATTTGATTTAGAATTTTATGATGAGAAGCCTATTGTTAAAGAAAGTACCCCTTCTTTACCCCTTTCAAAAACTATAATCAGGCAGACAAGACCTGAATATCGCACAGAGGAAATCAATCTATATCTGAAAGACAGTCCTGACGTAATGTGCTTATTTAAAATTGCAGAACAATATCTAGGCCGTATGTTGACCCTTACTGACCAAAAGATTTTATTTAGCCTTTATGACTGGTTACATATGCCTTTTGAACTCATTGAGTTTCTGATCGAATATTGTGCCTCAAATAATCATAAAGCCATCAACTACATTGAAAAGGTTGCTATAAGTTGGGTAGATGAAGGCATTACCACTGTTGAGCAAGCTAAAAACAAGGTAAATCTAGATAAACGCTATTTTAAAATTCTAAATAGCTTAGGTTCTTCAAAAACCAGTATCACCCCACCTGAGAGAAATTGCATGGATAAATGGCTGAATAATTATCAATTTAGCATGGAGGTTATTTTAGAAGCCTGCCGTCGTACAATCATGCAAACAAATAAGCCCAGCTTAAATTATGTAGATTCTATCTTATCTTCTTGGTATGCCGCCAAGGTGAAAGATTTAACGGATATTGCTAATCTAGATAAGGCCCATGAAAGCAAAAAGGCGCTTAATACCTTTTCTACTACCAATAGTGTCACGCCTATTTCTAATAAAGTCTCTAAGTTTAATAATATGTACTCCCACGATTGGGACTTTGATGAACTGGAGAAGCTTCAAAGAGAACATATTACTAAAAAATTAAACGGAGGAAATTAAAAATGACGAATAAGGAATTGTACTATAAGCAGCTTATAAGACAATATGATTTAAAACGTTCAGCTGCTCATCAAGCAAAACTCAAACGTACTGCCAAAATCTATGAGCAAATTCCTCAAATAAAAAAAATAGATGAAACCTTAAATAATAGTGGTGTCAATCTCGTAAGAAGTATGCTCACTGCTCCATCTGATACTTCTATTGATACTTTTAGGGAAAATACTGAAGAACTCATACGGACTAAAAAAATGCTTTTAGTAGAAGCGGGGTATGAGGCCACCTATTTAGATCCCACTTATGATTGTGAGGCTTGTAAGGATACTGGTTTTATCGGTAGTGAACCTTGTATATGCTTTAGACAAGCCCTTATTAACATTGCCTATGAGCAATCTAATTTAAAAAATATATTAGAGGTTGAGAACTTTAATCATTTTACCCTCGATTACTATTCTAAAGAAGTAGACCCTAAATCAAAAACTTCTCCTTACAAAAATATGGTTGAATTTCAACAAATTTGCGCTGGGTTAATAGAAAACTTTGAAACTGAAAAGCAAAATCTACTCCTATATGGTCCTACTGGCCTCGGGAAAACCTTTTTGTGTAACTGTATTGCTAAAGAGCTTTTAGATCAAGGTTATACTGTGTTATATTTTACAGCACCTCAGTTATTTAAGTTATTTGAAGAGGCACGTTTTCATAGGGAAGACATGCTTGAAGCTTCAAAGGATATCTTAAATACCTTATTCGATGTTGACCTACTCATCATTGATGATTTAGGGACTGAATCAATTACCACACTGACCATTAGTGATTTATTTAATGTCATTAATACCCGTTATCTGAATCAAACTTCAACCATTATTTCCACCAATCTTACCCCAAAAGAATGGCAAGATAGATACTCCGAGCGTATTATTTCTCGCGTATTTGGAAATTATGAACCACTAAAATTTATTGGAACTGATATTCGTATGATAAAAAAATATGGAACCAAGGTTTAAAAAACGTGGACTCAACGCCACGTTTTTTTTGATCATATTTTATAAAATATATTCACGGACTTACTAATATATATATAGTATACGTTTACTTAGGAGGTCCATATGTTTCATACGATTCGTTTATCAAAATCTAATCCTACCCCTTTATACATACAACTTGCTTGTGAGTTAAGCAAGCTTATTCAAATGAATATTCTTACAAGTGGCATGAAATTACCCACCATTCGCTCATTATCCAGTCAGCTTTGTATCAATAGAGATACTGTCGTAAGTGCCTATAAACTTTTAGAAAATCAAGGACTTGTAGAAAGTTATATTGGAAAAGGCACCTATATTGCTTCTAAATTGCAGCCAACCTCTCCCGCCAATCTTCTTAAGGAATCCTCCTATAATATTTACTGCTCTCATCTAGGTACACCAAAGGCATTTTTCACTAAGGACCTTTGCTTAGAGCTTACTAGAAAGGTAGCTTGGGAGGATGGTTGGGAATGCTTTAACGATCCCTTATATCGTGAACGGCAACTGATTAAGTATAGTGTTTCTCACTTTTTTCAGCAGCTAGGCTATAAAAACCATTTTGCTCAGATTAAGCTCATTCAATCCAAGGAGGATTTTTTATTACAATTATTTAAATACTCCCCCAAGACTGGTATCTGCTGTGAGGCCATCCGTGACTTAAGCCTTTCTTGCTATTTACGTTCTATTGGCGCAAAAATTTATGAAATCCCACTTACATCAGAGGGTATGGATCTTAAAGCATTAGAAAAATGTCTTCATACTGGTAATGTTTCCTATATCTTTATTTCTTCTGTACTTCATAATCCCACTGGCATTTGCTACTGCCCTGATACACTGAAGCAGCTCATTTTACTTGCTAAGGAATATAATTGCTATATTGTTGATGATATCACATACGCTTCCTTTGTCTTCGAGCCAATTTCTTTATGTAAGGATATCTCAGAGGAAAGAATCATCTATATTCACCAATTCTCAAAGATTTATTTACCATACATTCATTTTACCTTTGCCATTTTGCCCGCCCCCCTCTACAAACATCTTGTAGATCAGACCGAATGTAGTTTTAATGAGCGGCTTTTACGCCATTATCTTACCTGTGATACATTTAGCGAGTTACAGCATCAACTATTTGAGCGTTACCAAAACGATTATCAATATTTTTACAACTTACTTCAAGAGAAAAAGCTTCCTCTAAGGATTTCCACCCATATAGGAGGTCTTTGGTTTTGGCTACAAATTCCTATTGAATATTATGATGCACTATGTGATTATCTAACAAAACACCATATCATCGTTTCACCTGGAGATTTGTTTTCAAATCTGCCTTTATCAACAAAGCATATACGCTTATCTATTAGCCAACTTTCTATGTCTGAAATCCAACAAGTGATTGCCGTTTTTGATTCTTTTTTTAAAACCTATTCTATCTAGAAAGGCTTCTTCTTATTCTTTAAAACAAAAAAAAGAAAATACTATCCTGGCATAGCA
>JAEXBC010000147.1 GCA_023457875.1 Bacillota bacterium
CTTCAGGTTCGGCTTTGGCATCAATGATGTCAAAGACACGCCTAGCAGAAGCTAAAGCACCTTGTAATTCGGTGATTACCCCTGATATTTCATTAAAAGGCTTGGTGTACTGATTGGCATAGCTTAAAAAACAAGAAAGTTGACCTATAGAAAGCCTGCCACGCATAGCAGCATAAGATCCTATAATCCCCACGCTTGTATAAACTAACCCGTTGATAAAGCGCGTGCTCGGATTTGTAATCGAAGAGAAAAATAAGGCGCGAGTACCTTGAGACTTAAGACGTGCATTAATAGCATCAAAACGCTTTTGTACCTCCTCTTCTTGTGAAAAAGCCTTCACGATTTCTGCACCAGATACCATTTCCTCAATTAAGGAGGAGAGCTCTCCTCTTATTTCAGATTGTTGTTTAAACATAGAATAGGTTTTTTTAGCAATGAAACTGGCGACAAAAAGAGACAAGGGCGTAATCATCACTACCGCTAGAGTAATACTTAGATTAATAGATAGCATAAAAAACAACGTGCCTAAAATGGTGATGATGCCAGTGAAAAGCTGAGAAAACCCCATCAATAATCCATCTGAAAACTGCTCAATGTCAGTAATCATACGGCTGATAAGCTCTCCGTGCTGAAAGGCATCAAGAAAGCGAAGAGGCAGATGCTGAATATGCTCAAAGACGCTGGTACGCATATCTTTAACCACCCTATAGGTGATGGTATTATTGCAAAGATTCATTAACCACTGAAAGAGGGAGGTGAGTAAGATGGTGATACAAAGCTTTATTAAGATAGTGACTAATCCCTTAAAGTCCACTTGATTTTTGCTGATGATAAGGTCAACGCCCTCACCAATAAGAACAGGCGCATAAAGTGTTAATCCTACAGTGGCAATAGATAAAATGAGTGATAAAAATAAGTAAAGTTTATAAGGCTTAATAAGCCCTAAAACACGTTTTGTTGTAGATCCTGTTGTAGAAGTTTTAGTGTGCATTAGCGCTTACCTCCTCGGCTGAAAGTTGTGATAGACAAATTTCTTTATAGACGTCGCAGCTTTCAAGAAGCTCCTGATGTTTACCATACCCTACCAGCATACCATCATCTAATACCATAATGTGATCTGCATTTTTAATAGAGGAGCTACGCTGTGAGACGATGAGTACAAGCATATTGGTTGTTTTTTCTTTGATTGCAGAGCGAAGAGCAGCATCTGTTGCAAAGTCAAGGGCAGAGGAACTATCATCCAGTATGAGAATCTCAGGGTTACCAACAAGGGCCCTGGCGATGGTTAAGCGTTGACGCTGCCCACCAGATAGGTTTCGCCCACCTTGCACCAGCATATAATCTAAGCCCCCTTCCAGGCTATCCACAAAATCTTTGGCCTGGGCAATGTCTAGGGCTTTATAAATCTCTTCATCTGAAGCATTTAAGTTACCCCATTTCATATTATCTCTTATGGTGCCTTTAAATAGTACCACCCTTTGAGGAACGATTCTTATTTTGCTTCGCAGCTGGTCAAATGGATAATCTTTGACATCAATGCCATCCACTAAAACCTTGCCAGAAGTCGCATCATAAAAACGGGGAATAAGCTGAATAAGCGTGGTCTTACCTGCCCCTGTTCCTCCGATAATACCTATTGTTTCACCTACTTTCATTTCACAGGAAATATGTGAGATGGATGCCTCTTGGCTTGTGCCATACATAAAGGAAACATCTTCAAAAACAACCTTATGAGGCGTTTTTTCTATTGCAGCATTTAGGCTGTTTTTTTCTACCTGGCTAGAGTGTACCTTAAATATTTCATTAATCCGTGTGCCAGAGGCATAGGCTTTTGTAAAGGAAACAATCAGAATAGACATTGCTAAAAGCGCTAAGAGAATTTGAGTCATATAGTTTACTAAGGCAATGACCTCTCCTTGACTAAGGCTTCCCACATTTACCTGACCAGCGCCAAAATAAATGATGGCGATAATTGCAAGGTTTACTAAAACATAAGTAAGAGGATTAAGTAGAGCAGATAGCTTGCCTGCTAAAAGCTGCGTGTCTAATAGCTCCTCACTAATTTGTTGAAAGGCGGTGATTTCGCTCTTTTGCTTAGAAAAAGCACGAATCACACGAACACCCACTAGGTTTTCTCGAGTGCTTTTTGAAACCTTGTCCACCTTTTGCTGAATGCGTTTATAAAGGGGAAATGTCACAAACATCATTCCGTAAATAACGAAAGATAAAAGAAACGTCGTGAGGACAAAAACAAGAGATAGCTTGGTGCTAATTGTAAAGGACATAATCAGTGCCCCGATAACAATAAAAGGTGAGCGCAAAAAAAGGCGTAGCACCAGATTCACACCAGCTTGAGCTTGATTGATATCACTTGTTAATCTTGTAATAAGCGTAGAGGTTCCCAGCGTGTCAAATTCTGCGTGAGAAAAGCTTTGAATATGGGTGAAAAGTGCTTTTCTTAAGGCAGTTCCAAAACCCATGGAAGCTTTAGCTGCAAAGTACTGGGCAGTTAGAGAACAAGTAAGGCCTAAAACACCTAAGAAAATCATTAGGCCACCCAGTTTTAGTATATAATTTAAGTCTTGATTTTTGATACCTATATCAATAATATTGGCCATAATCACAGGCACAGCCAGTTCAAAGCAAGCTTCCAGAAGCTTAAATAAAGGGCCAATAATGCTTTCTTTTTTATAGGGCTTTAAATATTTAATGAGGCTTAACATAGTGTGTTTCCTTTCAAGTATATAAAAATAGTTTGATGAGGTGTACAATAATAAGTATAGCATTTCCACTAAATATGAAAAGTATTTTTTGACAAAAGGCGTCTTTTGTAATGGAGGTGAGCCTATAATGTATGATTGCTATAAATATGAAGAAATCCAGCTGATTCACATAAAAGATGATAAGTTATTTTATGATACGCATAATCACAGCTCCACGTATACTCTGGGGATTGTTTTAGAGGGTGAATTATATCTTCGAAAAGGTGAAGGGCCCTTTAAGATAGACGCTAAGGAGGGTTTTCTTATTATGCCCTATGAACCTCACAGTATGAAGGTTGATGTGTCCTGTGAGATGATATCGATCTCTATCAAAAAAGAAGAAATAGAAAAAAGCCCATTATCAATTGTTAATCAAAAGGTTCTTCACTTATTAAAAGAGACTGGTGTAGAAGGAATAGAAGAATGTAAAGATAGGATAAGTGATTTATTAAGAGAAATTTATCTTCATAGACCAATGAAGGTTTTTGATACTGCCATTAGGGAGACTTTGACTTATTACAATCAGAGTCAAGAAAATGCATTAAGGATAGATGAAATAGCTCAGAAAGTGAACTATAGTAAGTTTCACTTGATTCGAAAGTTTAATCAAGAAGTAGGACTAACGCCCCATAAGTTTTATATGCAAGCCAGAGTGAGAAAGGCGCAAACCTTACTAGAAACACAGCACAATATAGCCAAGGTGGCATTTCTCACTGGTTTTTGTGATGAGAGTCATTTGATCAGGGTTTTTAAGCATATTGTGGGGATTACGCCTAGCGAATATATTCACGCCATTAAGCAAATAGAACGATAGAGGTTAACATAATGCAGGAAAGAATTTGGCGAAAAGATATAAACCATTTGATCCTGCTATAACTTTATGAGGAATCTTTTTGGGAAATATAGAGATAACTCCAGACTGATAATCTAAAAAGACGTCATGGTTTATGCAGGTGCCGCTTCCAAAAATGACTTCATGGGTTTCTAATTGCAGCTCATGAGTATGTAATCCAATTTCTTTGTTTGGAGCAATTCTTACAAGATGAAAGCTAAAGGCACCATCTGTATATTCTCCTGTAATAAGATGCTTTAATTCTACGCCATCAAAACTAGGGTGTTTTGTCCAAGAAAGCTCCTTAAAGTCCACTTTAGAAGCTGGCAAAGCCAAGCTCCCCTCATCAAATGCATCAAATAAATTATTCATAAGATCACCTCGTTTAATGATTAGTTATTTTATGTTGCTAGTATATTAAATAGAGGTGTTTTTGTATTGTATAAAATTGCTCCTTTTAATTTGATAAATTTTAAGCCCAAAGCATTTTCTGTTATATTATTTCACTGATACAGTTTATGCTTTCATGCAAGCTAGTTACTAAAATCTGCGAAAAACGTGATATTGAATAATAAAAGAGTTGATATAAAGACATCAATATAATAGAACAATTGTAAACTAAAATTAAATATATAGTTGACAATGACCAAGGAGGAACCTATAATGATGAGGAGTAACAAGAAAACTGGTGCGTTAAGGGGTGTTATAGGATGTTAGAGCAACTTGAAAAGGAGATTATAGAAGGTAGGAGGCTTAAAAGAGGGGATGACTTAAGTTTTTTACTAGAGGAAGACTTAGATTTAGTTTGCCATGCTGCAAATCATATTAGGCAAGCCTTATGCGGCGATGGTGTTAGTCTGTGTTCCATTATTAATGGAAGAAGTGGAAGATGTAGTGAAGACTGTAAGTTCTGTGCCCAAAGTACATATTATCATACAGGGATAGAGGAATATACCTTTTTAGATGAAGATAGAATTTTTGAGGATTGTAAAAAACATGAGGCAAAAGGGGTGCATCGATATTCCATTGTAACTTCAGGTAGAACCTTAAAGGGTGAGGACTTAAAAAAGGCTTGTAAGGTTTACAAGAAAATGAGGAAGGAATGTGACATAGCGCTTTGTGGTTCTCATGGACTTTTAGATGAAGAGGGTTTTAAAGCCTTAATGGCTAGTGGTGTAACGATGTACCATGAAAATCTTGAAGCCTCCAAAAGGAATTTCCCTAATATATGTACGACCCACACTTATGAAGAAAAGGTTGCTTGCATCAAGCTAGCTCAGCGATTAGGTTTGAAAATTTGTTCCGGGGGCATCATTGGTATGGGAGAAACATGGGAGGATCGGATAGATATGGCCCTTGGTTTATCAGAATTAAAGGTAGATTCCATCCCTATTAATGTGCTTATGCCAATTAAGGGAACGCCCTACGAAGGCTTGGAGTCTCTAAAAGAAGAGGAGATACTTAGGACCATTGCCATCTTTAGATGGATTAATCCTGTAGCCAGCATTCGCTTGGCAGGAGGTAGAATGTTTATGGCAAAATCGGGTGAGCGGGCCTTTCTTTCTGGGGCAAATGGTACGATCACAGGAGACTTGTTAACCACTTGTGGCAATAACATAGAAGAAGATAAGGATATGCTACTTCATTTAGGCTTTACAATAGAAGGAGGAAAACCATGAGCAATTTATCAAAAGAAAGTAAGGTATCGCAAAAAGGAAAGACTTATCAAATGGTGCTAATTGGACTTATGGCAGCAGTAACGTGTATTTTAGCGCCTTTGTCCATTCTATTACCAGGAGGGGTTCCACTTTCGTTTACAAATCTAGTGATTTATTTGACAGTATTTCTATTAGGATGGAAGAAGGGAACCATAAGCTATTTAATCTATATGTTAATAGGATTAGTGGGGCTACCTGTTTTTTCAAATTTCACAGGAGGTTTTGCAAAGCTAGCAGGACCAACTGGAGGTTACATCATTGGCTTTATTTTTATGGCAATCATTGGCGGTTATTTTGCTGAGAAGTTTGGTAGGAAAATATATATGTTCATTATTGGAATGGTAATAGGAACGGCAATTACCTATGGATTTGGAACTGCTTGGTTTATTGTTATAAATCCGATGCCAATAAAAGCTGCTCTTGCAAGCTGTGTTATGCCTTTCCTTTTAGGAGATGCTATAAAAATGGCTATTGTTTCAATTGTTGGACCTATTATCTATAAAGCGCTAGGGAAAGCAGGCATCATACTTTAGTTTATAGGATTTAGTAGAAAGAACATCAAGGTTACATAATCTGAATTTTGAAGAAAAACAACTGGTTTTGAAAAAAAAAATATTCTTAAAATAATAAATTATAAATAAAGGCTACCGGATTACTGGTAGCCTTTATTTATATAAATGTAATATAAATAAAAACTATAATAGCACAAATGATGTCATATTGACTAAAAATAAGAAGTGTGTTAACATAATGTTAAATAATATTTAATAATTTATACACTATAGTATGGTACAAAGGAGTTAAGTCATACAGTATTCATGCCATTAAATCCTAATTCTTTTTAGCCTTTAGCTGATGTTAAGTAGAGTTGAACGGTTAAATGTATTTTTAGTGAGTATTGTATCAAAGGAAAGACATCTTTTAAATACAGGAGTAATAGGATAATGAGGAGTAGGAGGTGGCTTTTATGTTTAAGAAAATGAAATTAAGTACAGGTATCACTATTGGTATTACCATTATTGTCATCCTGTGCATCGGGGTTTTGTTTTATGCGGCAAACCGTAATATGACAAAAGCGATGCATGATACGGCCGTTGATAATATGCTCACATCTCTAGAGGCCAAGAATCAGATTATTGAGTCCTATGTAGAAAGCTCTGAGGCACTACTTCTAGCATATAGCAAAACAAGTGATTTCAAAGCATATTTGAGAGCAGTTAATAATGAAGGGCTAAAAAATGCAGCTCAGACTTACACAGAGAAATATTTTGCAGATTTAGAGAACTGGGAAGGCATTTACCTTTCAGAATGGAATACCCATGTTATTGCCCATTCAAACCCCAAGACCGTTGGCATAACCACTAGAGAAGGTGACCCACTTAAGGCCTTGCAAGACGCTATGCTTTCCCAAGAAGGCGTGTATACAACTGGAATTATTGTATCTCCTGCAACTGGTCAGCTGGTTTTGTCAATGTATTGTCCGATTTATGACAGTGATGGAAAAACGCCGATAGGACTTGTTGGTGGAGCAACATTTGCATCAAATCTTAAGGTTGTTTTAGATGAACTTACGATTAAGGGATTAGAAAATGTTAAATATACGCTGATCAATGTCAAGACAGGCACCTATATATTTGATGAAGATGAAGCCTTAATGACTACACAGATTGAGGACCCGATGCTTCTTTCTATTATTGATGAAGTTGGCAAAAATCCTGAAAAGAACATTGATACAGTTCAATATACTGGGCAAGATGGTAAGGACTATGTTGCTGTATATAAGTATATATCAGATCGGGGTTGGGCACTTGTACTAAGTGATAGTGCATCAGAAATTTATGCCCAGGCAAATTCAAATAGAAATGTATTAGGTGTTATTTGCCTCATATCTATCCTTCTTATTTCCTTGATTTCTTTCGTCGTAGTAAGATTAAGCATGAAGCCATTAGATGTTATTGAACATGAAATTAATAAGCTAAAGGATTTAAGTTTAAAAACAAGTAACAAGGTCATAGAATATGCCAAGTATAAGAACGAGATTGGAAAAATTGCAAGCGCAATACATACCTTATCAACAACCTTCCAGGGCGTTGCCCATACATTAAACATATGTTCAGAATCTTTGAATGATAGCGCACATTCCATAAGTAATTCCTCAGAGGTTTTAATGGATTGCGTATCGGATGACGCTGCAACCACCGAGGAATTATTAGCAAGTATCACAAGTACAAATTCCTCCATAGAGGCAGTAAGTACAGAAATTGCTCATATTTCTGACATGGTAGAGAAGATAGAAGAGAAAGTAAAGGATGGTCATGATAGGAGCAAGGATCTACTTATGACTTCCACCAATATGCGTAGTATGGCCCAACAGACTCTTACTACAAGCGTTGACAAAATTCAAAAAACAAAACAAGAGATTGAAACAGCCATTGATAAGCTTCAGTCCTTTGCAAAAATCAATGATATGGCAAGCCAAATTCTTCAAATTACAAATCAGACCAATCTTTTATCCCTAAATGCCTCAATTGAAGCAGCAAGAGCAGGAGAAGCAGGCAAGGGATTTGCAGTGGTAGCAAGTGAAATTGGTAATCTAGCAAGTAGTTCTTCAAAAACGGCTTCAGAGATTCAACATCTTGTTGAAGAATCAAATGGTAGTATAGAGATGGTAAGAACGTGTTTCAGTGATATTATTCAATTTATGGAACAAGACATAGCAGGTAAATTTGATAATTTTGCGCAGATGGCAAATGACTATGGTACTTCAGTGGAAACCAGTCAGTCTGCTATTCATGAAATTGATGATAAAACCGCAGAGTTCGTAGATTCAGTTGCAAATATCAAGGTTCAGATTGGCAATGTAAGTATGGCATCTAAAGATAATGCCATAGGAGTAGACGAAATTGTTAGTAAAAATGAGCGAACCACAACAACTGCAGATGCCATTAATAAGATTGCTCAGGCAAATAGAAATAACGCAGCCTCAATCAAAGATATTGCAGATAAATTTAAAAATGAATAAGCATTAAATGATATGAAGTTAAAGAGTGCGCCCATCGTTTTATAAAGATAAGACGATGAGCACACTCTTTTTGTTTGCTTTGAGTGTATAAAATCCATGTTAGGACAAAAATTGGAGGACTTTGATTAAGACTAGACGGTAATAAATAGCGTAAAATAGTTAAAATATAATAAATTTTAACAATATTGACTAAAAATAAATAGAGTGATAATATAATTTATAGAATAATTTAATAAATTTTGTCATCTATAGTCGTTATTCATATTACAATGTGCACTACTGAAGGTTGTACATTTTTTTGTATGCTATTATTGTGACAATTAAAAATTGGAGGTAGCTTTTATGTTTAAGAGAGTGAAATTAAGCACAGGAATAACTATTGGTATTTCAGTTATTGTTATTCTGTGCATCGGGGTTTTGTTTTATGCTGCAAATAGGAATATGACAACAGCCATGCATAATACCGCTGTTGACAATATGCTAACTTCTTTGGAAGCAAAAACTCAGATTATAGAATCTTATGTTGAAAGTGCTGAGTCTGTATTACTAGGCTTTAGTAAAGCCAGTGAGTTCAAAGAATATTTGGGCGCACTAAATAGTCAAGAATTAAAGGCGGCAGCCCAGAACTATACAGATGAGTATTTTGCAGATTTAGAGAACTGGGAAGGAATCTATCTTTCAGAGTGGGATTCCCACGTTATTACACACGCAAATCCGCAAGCTGTTGGCATTACCATGAGAGAAGGTGATTCACTTAAGTCATTGCAAGACGCTATACTCTCACAAAAAGGCGTATATACAACAGGAATTCTTGTATCTCCAGCATCTGGGCAGCTGGTTTTGTCAATGTACTGTCCTATTTATGAGGGTAATCAAACAACACCTATAGGCTTTGTAGGTGGGGCTACATTGGCTTCAAATCTAAAAACAGTTCTTGATAAGCTTACAATCAATGGATTAGAAAATGTTAAATATACGCTAATCAATGTCAAGACAGGTGCATACATATTTGACGAAAATGAAGAATTAATGTCTACGCAGATTGAAGATCCAACCCTTCTTTCAATTATTGATAAAGTTAACAAAAATCCAGAAAAGAGTGTTGATACAGTTCAATATACTGGACTAGATGGAAGAGACTATGTTGCTGTATATAAGTATATATCAGAAAGAGGATGGGCCCTTGTACTAAGTGATAGTGCCCAAGAAATTTATGCTCAAGCAAATTCAAATAGAAATGCCCTTGGTGTTATTTGCCTACTATCTATTCTTCTTATTTCTTTGATTTCTTTAGTTGTAGTAAGATTAAGCATGAAACCATTAGATGTTATTGAAGATGAAATCAATCAGTTAAAGGATTTAAAATTAAAAACAAGCAGCAAAATTGTAGAATATGCCAAGTATAAAAATGAGATTGGAAAAATTGCAAGTGCAATATATACCTTATCGACAACCTTCCAGAGTGTTGCCCATACATTAAACATATGTTCAGCATCTTTGAATGATAGTGCATATTCCATAAGTAATTCCTCTGAGATGTTAATGGACTGTGTATCAGATGACGCTGCAACCACCCAGGAACTATTAGCAAGTATTACCAGTACAAATTCCTCCATAGAGGCAGTGGGTGAAGAAATTGCGCATATTTCCGATATGGTAGAAAGGATAGAAGAGAAAGTAAAGGATGGTAATGACAAA
>JAEXBC010000148.1 GCA_023457875.1 Bacillota bacterium
AAAAACAATGTTATCCTACCGGTAGTCTCAGGTGGTACCATAAAGTAGTTGTTATACCCCGTGTTATATTCTTGGGAGTATGGGGTAACAATGTCTCCATCAGCAATAATCTTAGCAATGTCATCAGTGGATGGATCATTATCGTGATCCCACATAACAATTTCAGGAGCTAAAACATCTTCAAGAAGTATAAGTGAATTAGCTTTTAACTTCGCACCCGAAAGTGACTGGGAAGATGGATTAGCTATAGTAGTAATATAGATATTATCGCCGTTTGCATCTTTTGCATCCGTAGGTAAATCGTTGTCTAGGGTCAAAAGAGCTTCTGTTTTTCCATCAGAATTTGTTGAGGATTCACTAGATATAATTCTAATAGCACTTGGAGATGTTGTGCTAGGTGGAGTAGTTAAGATAGCTAACTCAAAATCACTTTCAGCAACACTTTTCATCTTCTGGTCGAATAAAACCTTAATTTGATTCTTTGCTATTAATTGAGCTTGTTTAATAGTAACTTTTTGGGGATCACCTTGATTTGTATTTTTCTTTTGGGTTTTCCCATTTAGATTGCCCTCGGTTGTGAAAGTATATATCGCCTCATCTTCACTTTCATTTCCGTTAGTGTCTTTGAGCTTTTTGATTAATACCTTGTATTCAGTACTTTCATCTAGTTTATTAATAGGTTGTAATTCAACTTCTGTCTTAGAATCATTAAGTTTAACGTAGAAAGGTATTTTTTCGTTGTTTTCACATTTTGTAAGGATATAGTTATTGGGATTAGTTGCAACTGTTTTATCAAGTTCTTTATCAAAACTTAGTGTAATGCTAGTAAGGCCGTTAACATCCCCACCAGTAAAAGTAGGTCCAGGCTCATATGCAACAACTTCACAAGTAAGTGTCTGGTCGGGTACTTTTATGCCATATCCATCAATTAATTTTTTAGTCACATTATCTTCGGGGTTTACCAAGAAAAGTTTAACCGTTCCCTTTGGTAACAAGTTGTCGAATGTAAAGGTCACTTCATCTACATAGCCAGTCGTTGTAACTTCTGACACATAGTTTGCAGCATTTTTTACAGAGTGATATAACTTGATGTTTGAACCCTTAACTGGTTTTGAAAAACCGAGAACAACTTCCTGCCTGTCTGCATACTTAACGTTTACCACTGGTACGGAAGTATCTTTAACGTAATCAAATGTATAATCACCCTTAAATACTTTGTATCCTGCATAATCTTGGATTGCAGAAGCTGTAAGGCCAGCAGCATTTGCTGTAACTTTTACAGGTCCTTCAATCATTTTAGTGCCAAGCTCTAAATTGACAACATTTAGATTTAATTCAGCTCCTTGAATAAAGTATTCATATGTTCCGCTAACAACCTTAAAATTTTCTCTACTTAATGTTTTTGTAATATTTTCACCTTCATAAACTGGCTCTGAAAAAGTGATTTTTATGTTTCTCTCGCCAGTTGCCTTGACTTCTGTAACAGTAGGGATTATACCATCCTGTATTTCTACTTCTACTTCTTTATCTGCATCTAATGTTTTTCCATTAATGGCTCTAACGTTTTTGCTAATTTTAACCTTTGCTTTAGAAGGGTTTTTCAAACAATCTTGAACTGTACTATCAAAAGTTATAGTGACAGTTTTGTTGTCATTACCTAATTTGCAGCTAGTATCAGTAAGAGCATTTTTAACATCCTTATCATTTATAGTTTCGTATTTAATTTCGTAGTTTGCTTGGTTTTGAGCTGAAGCTCTAGTGATTTCTTGGTTGAATGTTATTTGCAATTGTTTAGGGTTTAATGCTTTAACGGAGTCAATGGCTAAATCAGTGACGACTGGAGCTACTATTAAGCCCAATTTTTCAGCCTTTGCCTTTAAATCAGAATTGTTACCAAGGATGTCGGCGATAACTGTTTTTCCACTAGCCTTTTGCGCTGTTAGAGCACCATACATTACCCCAACGGCATCGTCTCTAATTAAATCACCAGTTACCGTTGCATCAACCTTACTTCCTTCAGTTTCTGCAAGCTTAGTAACAGATTCTCTGTAATCCGCAACAGAATAACCCATTTGCTTGAGCATGAATGTAGCAAATCTATCGGCTGTAACAGTATCCTTAGCACCTACAAAGAATTTACCATCTTTTGTTGAACCGCTTAAAATATTATTTGTTGCTGAATAGGCAACCACATTCTTAGCGTAATCAGATATACTAGCTGCATCATCAAATTTAGCTAGTGCTTCAGCTACTTGATCAGCTGTTAATGCATTAGCAGCGTCATTGTAACCAAATAGTTTTGATAAAAAGATTAATGAATCCTGTGTAGTCAATGCATTTTCTAAACCAACTTTTGGGTCGTTAGCGTCTTGTCCGCTATAAAGAGCAAGATCTTTCAATGTTGTAGCTTTGTCAGCATTTGCTACTGTAGCTGAATCAGCTGCAAATACAGCAGTCATAGGAGTAAGCATTAATGCTACTGTTAGAACTGCTACGGTTAATTTTTTGAGTCTTCTCATGTTTTTAAATCCCCCCTCATTATTTTGTTGAGTATTCGACTTGTTGAAGTTAAAGCTGATTACACTTTCCGCACATATAATCTAGTAAAATAAAATTTGTCTGCCTAAAATTACCTATCTTAATTTCAATTATATCATGAGGCTTTTTAAGCGCAATATGCCCATTTTGGTTGATTGAGTATAATTTAGTGAAAAATGTATAGTTTGCAACGCCAAGGAAGGACTCTATGGATATTGAAAAATTCTATCAATATGATAAAATGAGCTATGATATAGATAAACCATTTATATCCCTAACTTGTGCCTTTGTTGATTTTATTCCATACTAAGGACATTATTATAAGAATAAATTAAGTTATTAAATTATTTATCTATTAGCATTGTAAGCAACAAAGGAGGATTTTTAATGAGTAAATTTTTTGTGGAACTCAAGAAGGTTGTAGATGACTCTTATGATATAGAAATAGGTTATCATTTATTTGATACCCTTATTGAGGAGTTAAAAGGAAGTTTGGGGCAGGGTATTAGTCGCTATGCCATTATTACAGACTCGGTAGTTGAAGTCTTATATGGCAAGACACTCCTTGACTTAATGGAGAAGGAAGGCTTCAAAGTAGATTTAATTAGCTTTCCAGAAGGAGAAAAATCTAAGGTACGTTCTACGAAGGAAATAATTGAGGACGAAATGTTAGCAAGAGGTCATAGAAGAGATAGCTGTATTATTGCCTTAGGTGGAGGGGTAGTAACGGATTTAGCGGGCTTTGTAGCAGGTACCTTTGGAAGAGGAATCCCTTTTATTAATTACTCCACCACTATTCTTGGCGCAGCAGATGCATCTGTAGGAGGAAAGACAGCAGTAGATACGCCGCTTGCAACTAATTTAATTGGACTGATTTATCAGCCTAAGAAGGTATACATTGATTTAGCTACTTGGAGCTCTCTTCCTGTTAACCAAGTGAGTAATGGCTTATCTGAAACCATTAAGCATGCATGTATGGCGGATAAGGGGTTTTTTGAATTTCTAGAGGAACACATTGAAGAAATGCTAGTGCCCCAAGGTATTGGTAGCGAGCAAAGAGATATTTGCACACACATTGCAGAGAAAAATTGTTCAATTAAGTATGAAGTTGTGAAGAAGGATGAGAGAGAAAGCAACTTAAGGCAGATTCTTAATTTAGGCCATACTGTAGGGCGAGCAGTAGAGACCTTAAGTGACTATTCTCTTTTACATGGAGAGGCACTAGCTATCGGCATGGCCATGCAGGTGAAAATTGGTGAGAAGCTAGGCTATGTGAGTGAAGAAGAAGCCAATCGTGTGATTGCACTCTATGAAAAAGCAAAATTAAGCACCAAGCTTCCCGATTATATTACCACAAGGGCATTGGTAGATAAGCTCTACACAGACAAAAAAGTAAAACAAGGAAAGATTCGATTTGTATTCCAAGAAGGAATTGGACAGATCAAACAATATGCAGATGGCAATTACTCAGTAGCACTTGAAGAAGACTTTATTTTTGAAACAATACAGGCTATAAGAGATAAGTACTAAGTTGAAATAGACAACTAAAGTATAAATAAATAATTATTATTTACAGTAAAAAGCCACACAGAAAATAAACGTTTTGAGTTTGTTTTAGGTGTGGCTCTTGAAATTTTATAAAGTGATGATACTAAGCCAAATCTATAACAAGATTAAAAAAATAATAAAAACAATTGACTCTCCCCTTACAGGAGCATATATGGTTGAATTAGTAACCTAATCATATGGTCTGAAAGGAGAAGAGATAAGAATGATTATTGAAGTAAGTCATTTGAAAAAGAAGTTTGGCAGCAAAGTAGCTGTCGACGACTTATCTTTTACTGTTCAAAAGGGTGAGGTGTTTGGCCTCTTAGGACACAATGGAGCAGGAAAGACGACAACGATTAATTGTATTTTAGGATTAAAACGCCATGATGGAGGCAATGCCAAGATCCTTGGAATGGAAGCAACTAAGTCAAGAAGGCAATTGTTTGAAAAAGTAGGCGTTCAGCTTCAACAATCTTGCTATCAAGATAAGATTAAGGTGGAGGAATTGTGTGAAGAAACAGCAGTACTGTATAAAGAACCTGCAGATTATCATGAGCTTCTAGAACAATTTTCATTAAGTCAGTTTAAGGAGCAATATGTATCTAGCTTATCAGGAGGTGAGAAACAGAAGTTATCGATTCTGTTAGCACTTATCCCACAGCCAGAGGTGGTGTTTTTAGATGAGCTCACTACAGGACTTGATACTTCAGCGAGAAGAGAAGTGTGGAAACAACTCCTTGTTTTAAAGAAAAGGGGGCTAACGATACTGCTTACATCTCATTATATGGATGAAGTAGAAGCACTTTGCGATAGAATTTGCATTATTAAAGAGGGCAGGGAAATTGCAAGTGGTAAGGTAGAAGCGTTAGTTGCAAAAAGTCCCTATGAACGTCTAGAAGAGGCATATCTTTGGTATATGGGAGAGGAGGTAGAAGCATGAAACGTTTTTTAACCTTATTTAAGATAGAGGGCCGCTTAGCACTTAGAGGGATGGAGGGCATCTTTTTTGGTGTATTGATGCCAGTAGGCATTGCTGCTTTAATCGGCATCATTTGTGGAAACAAGCCAGCTTTTGAAGGAGCAAGTTATACTTTTATTGAAGGCTCTTTTGCCGCATTGATTACTGTAGGAATATGTGCAACTGCTTTTATGGGAATACCACTGGGAATAGCAGATTACAGGGATAAAAAGATATTAAAGCATTATTTTACAACACCAGTAAGTCCAGCCTTGTTATTGTTTATTCAGGTGATGATTGCCATGATTAATGCAGTGATATCCTCTCTTGCAGTATACCTTATGATGAAGATAGGTTTTGGGTATGAAATGAGGGGCTCTGCTTTAGGATTTATAGGTGCCTATGTACTCGTCATGGGAGCTATGTATAGCATAGGTATGTTGATGGCTAGCTTATGTAGAACCGTTAAGCAGGCTAACTTAGTGTGCAACCTTGTATATTTTCCTATGTTTTTATTATCAGGAGCATCAATTCCTTATGAGGTGTTTCCAAAGTCCTTACAATATGTGGCCAATGTTTTACCGCTGACTCAAGGCATTAAATTATTAAAGGGTTATTCTTTGGGTTTAGAGCAGTCCAATCTTTTGACTCCCATTGTAATCCTGGTAGGAATAGCTATTATTAGTGTGACGATATCCATTAAACAATTTAGATGGGAATAAAGATGGTACCAAGGGGGTAGTCCAATGAAGGAAAATGAGATAGTCACGAAAGTAGAAAGAGCAATTTATAAAATAGGGCTCTTTGCTCAAATGAACCGCATTACGATAAAGACACTACGTCATTATGATGAAATGGGTTTATTACATCCAGAACATATTGATGAGTCTAGTGGTTACCGGTATTATACCTCTGAGCAGCTACCGACCCTGCATCAGATCTTGGCACTTAGACAAATGGGATTTTCCTTAGAGGAGATTAAAAAGGCTCAAGAAGGAATGTCTGTAGAGGACTTGCTACTAAATAAAAAAGCTGAGCTTATTAAAAAAATTGCCGAGGAGAATATGAAACTTTCTCAAGTAGAGTTTTATTTAATTCACAAGGGAGCGGATAGAAACTACAATATTATCCTCAAGGAGCTACCAGAGGTTATCGTGGCATCCATGAGAAGCGTAATCCCTCATTATGATGCGCTAAATAGTGTTATGCCTCTTATGGGGCAAGAGATGGAACGCATAGGGTGTGAACGTGCAATTCCTGATTACTGCTTTAATATATACCACGATGCAGAATATAGGGAAGAGCAGATTGACGTTGAAATGTGTGAGGCTGTTATAGAGAAAAAAGAAGATTCTCCCTTGGTTACCTTTAAGACGCTTGAAAGAGTAGAAACGGCAGCCTGCACTTTGCATAAAGGATCCTATGCGGAATTTCCTAAGGCTTACAGAGCTGTTCTAGCATGGATGGAAGAAAACGATTTTGAAATGGCAGGTTTTCCAAGAGAGTCTTACATTGATGGCATTTGGAATAAGGACTCGGAAGAAGAATGGTTAACTGAAATTCAGTTTCCAGTTAGGAAAGTAAAAGGATAATTAAAGTATTAATAATGAGCAACTTGGCATTATAATAAAAAACAAATAAAAGAATAAATAAAAGAATAAATAAAAAAACGAATAGAGTAAGACAATAATGCGGCATAAATAATGCCCATTATTGTCTTATTTTATTTGATATAATATGCACAATCTGTACTAAAACAGAATATTTTAGAGGTAGAAGGGTAGTACTGTGTACTAACCATGAGTTAATACTTACTCTTTTCGGGTAAGATGATGAAAAGGTGGGGATTAGAATGGATTTAAAGCAGAAATTACTAGAGAAAAAAGCTACTATAGGGGTAATTGGCCTTGGTTATGTTGGGCTACCAATAGCAGTTGCCCTTGCTAAAGTAGGTTATCGTGTAATTGGCATTGATATTAGTGAAGAAAAAGTTAATACCTTAAAAAGAGGTAAATCATATATTATAGATGTATCCGACCAAGAGATTGAGGCAAGTATTGATAAAAAATTAACAGCACATACAAACTATCAAAGCATAGGGCAGGCAGATGCTATTTTAATTTGTGTGCCTACGCCACTTACAATATCTAAGGAGCCAGACGTTTCTTATATTATAAGTGCAATGGACAATATGATAAAGTACTTAACACCACAAACTTTAATTGTACTTGAAAGTACAACTTATCCTGGTACCACAGATGAACTTATAACAAAACGTATAAAAAAGGAAAAAGGCTGGCGTGTTGGAGAAGATTTTTACATCTGTTACTCACCAGAAAGGGTAGATCCAGGTAATCCTGATTTTCATGTTATGAATACCTCCAAGATTATTGGAGGAGAAACCCCAAAATGTTTGGAAGTCGGAAAAATATTATATACCTCTTTTCTTGAAAAAGTAATGACAGTAAGTTCTACTCAGGTGGCGGAGATGAGCAAATTAGTAGAAAATACTTTTAGGTGCATTAATATTGCTATGATGAATGAAATGGCCATGATGTGCGAACGTATGGGAGTAGATATATGGGAGGTCATTAAAGGGGCATCTACTAAACCCTTTGGATTTATGCCGTTTTATCCTGGCCCGGGTATTGGCGGACATTGTATACCGCTAGATCCTATGTATCTTTCTTGGCAAGGGAAAAAATATAACTATTTCAATCGCTTTATAGAGCTTGCTACAGATATTAATAGTAATATGCCAAGATATGTGGTGAGCCAAATAGAAGATATTCTAAACCTAAAGGAAAAATGTATAAAAGGCAGTAACATTATGCTTCTAGGCATGGCCTACAAGAAGGATATTGATGATTTACGAGAATCACCTGCATTAGAAATTTATGAATTACTTTTAAAGAAGGGAGCGAAACTAAGTTTTCATGATCCTTACGTACAGTCCTTTAGAAGAGGTAAAGAAATTGTTTATGGCAGCCCTTTGACTGAAAAAATATTAAGTGATATAGATATCATTGCTATTATCACTGATCATAGTCAGGTGGATTATGAATGGATAGAAAAACATGCCCAGCTTATTTATGATACCAGAAATGCTATGAAAGACATAAAAAGTCATAAAATCTTTAAGCTAGGGGATCATATCGACCACGAATAAATAATATAAAATCAATTAAAAGAGATATCATCATGAGGTGATATCTCCTTTTGGTTTGTAATACAATATTAGGTTTTATGCCAAATCCTTTGATTAATAATGGGTGTATAGCTTTGTATGAGCTTAGCAATTTTGATAGACACATTCACATCCATATAGTCAAGTGGCAGGTGGAGGTCTTTTGTTGTATGTTGCATACTTCTAGATAAATCAATTGCTTGTAGGATGCTGCTTTCTGTAATGCCACCAATAATAATTGACCCCTTATCTAATACTTCAGGTCTTTCTGTTGAGGTGCGAATCAGTACGCCGCAAAAACCTAATAGAGCGGCTTCTTCAGAAAGGGTACCACTGTCAGAAAGAACGCAAAAAGCATTTTGTTGAAGCTTATTATAGTCAAAAAAGCCTAAAGGTTTGAGATTTTTAACAAGGAGATGGAAGGAGAACTTACGCTGATCTATAAAACGTTGGCTCCTTGGGTGAGTTGAATAAATAATAGGCAGATTATAGGTCGTGGCAATGGCATTAAGCGCATTCATAATGGAAAAAAATGCGGCTTCTTGGTCAATATTTTCTTCGCGGTGGGCAGAAACAAGAATGTAGCCTTGAGGGTTTAAACCTAATTGCTCAAGAACCGTACTTTGCTGGATACTTGGTAAGTGACGTTGTAATACTTCTGGTATTGGAGAACCTGTTACAAAGATATGTTCCTTGCGAAAGCCCTCTGCTAACAAATAGCGGCGGGAGTGTTCAGTATAGGGAAGATTGATATCCGAAATATGATCAACTAGCTTTCTATTAATTTCTTCTGGTACATTTTCATCAAAGCATCTATTTCCAGCTTCCATATGGAAAATGGGTATTTTAAGCCTTTTTGCAGCAATAGCACTAAGGGCCGAATTAGTATCTCCCAAAACAAGAAGTGCATCAGGCTGCTCTTTGAGAAGGATATCATAAGTGTGAGAAATGATATTTCCGATGGTTGCGCCGAGATTTTGACCTGGGCAGTTTAAATAATAGTTAGGTGCACGAAGTGCTAATTCTTTAAAAAAGATTTCATTTAGGGTATAATCCCAATTTTGACCTGTATGGACAAGTATATGATTAAAATGGAGATCTAGTGTTTTAATAACTTCACTAAGACGTATGATTTCGGGACGTGTTCCAACAATGGTCATAACCTTTAAAGGTTTCATAGAAGAACCTCCTCAAAAAAGGTATCGCTATTTTCCTTATCAAATACCTCACTAGCCCAAAAAAGTGTAACCAGTTCATCTTTCCCAATATTTTCAATAGAATGGGTATATCCAGGAGGAATGTCAATGACTCTAAGCTTATCACCAGATACGTTATAGCTTATGACCTTTTGGCTTCCTAACTGCCTTAGGCAAATGAGGCCACTACCTTGAATGACCAAAAACTTTTCGGTCTTAGTATGGTGCCAGTGATTGCCTCTGGTAATACCTGGCTTGGTCTTAGAAATAAAAATCTGCCCGCAGCTATCAGATTTTATAAATTCACTAAGCCAGCCTCTAGAATCCTTGTGCATCAGAAGGTCATATGAAAAGTTGTTAGCTTCTAAGTAGGAAAGATAGGTTGCATAAAGGGCTTTATCAAATGAGGTATTGAGAGTGGGTAATAGCAGCGTTTTTCTAGCTTGATGAAAGCTTTGTAACTTATCCACCACTTCACTAAGCGTTAATGTGTAAGTGGCCTTAGGGGAATAATAACCTGTGCTCAGTTCATCTGAATGAGAGAGTGTATGGAGAAAAGAGAGAATGACATCGTCTATATAAGCTAATTGAAGTGTATGAGAAGGGGTATAAACTTCTATGGGAAGGTTATGAGTAATGTTGTAACAAAAGGTAGCGATAGCAGAATTGTAGTTCGGCCTACACCATTTGCCAAATACATTGGGCAGGCGATAAATAAAAGCTTTGTTAGCAGTACGATGAGACCAGTCCATAATCAGCTCCTCCATAGCTTTTTTGCTTTGACCGTAAGAGTTTGTTAAACGTGCTTGAATGGAGGAGGTGGCTATAAGCGGAATATTTTTGTTTAGTTTTTCTAGGAGGCTTAAAAGTTTGGAGGTGAAATCGACATTTCCTGTTTCAAAGTCCCTAGGATTTTGAGGGCGATTTACTCCAGCAAGATGAATAATAAAATCAGCTGCTTGTATACTTTTTACTAAATCAGCTTCAGTATTTTCGAGATCAAAGGTATGAATGACATAGTCTGTTTTTGTATGAAGCGTTGCCACTAAGTTTTTACCGATAAAACCGTTAGAACCGGTAATTAATACGGTTTTCATAAAAAAACCTCCTTAATAAACTACCCAAAATAGTATATGCCCAGTAACTAATAGATGATACCACAAGGCAAATAGGCAAAGGCGTATTTAATCTTGAGGTTTCAGACACGTCTTTTATTGTCAAAGCATAAGATGTAATGTGATATTTTGGTGACACAAGGAGGACAATATGTATACCGATAAAGTCATATTAATAACAGGAGGAACAGGTTCTTGGGGTCATGAACTCGTTAAACAGCTTTTACAAAAGGATGTTAAGGAAATAAGGATTTTCTCAAGGGGAGAATTTGCACAGGTCAATATGCAAAGAAAATTTGACAATGCCGCACTAAATTTTGTGATAGGTGATATTAGAGATAAAGAAGCAATTCAAGAAGCTACTCAAGGGGTGGATTATGTCTTTCATTTGGCAGCGCTAAAACATGTGCCAGTGTGTGAGATGCAACCTCAAGAAGCCATTAAAACAAATATTATAGGAACCGCTAACTTAATTAATGCGTGTATCAAAAATAATGTCAAAAAACTGATTGATGTTTCTACAGATAAGGCTGTAGCCCCTCTTAATCTATACGGCATGACTAAGGGCGTTGCAGAAAGAATGATTATCCAGTCTAATCAATTACAAAGTCAAACAAAATTTGTATGTATAAGGGCGGGTAATGTATTGGGTTCAAATGGAAGTGTGGTACCTTTATTTATTAATCAAATTAAAAAGTACAATAAGATAACCCTTACACATCATGAAATGACTAGATATTTTTTAACGATTCCGGAAGCTATTGCGCTATTGTTTAAGGCTGCGGAGCAAAGCATAGGGGGAGAAATCTTTGTTATGAAAATGCCTGCATGCAGGATTATAGATTTAGCACAAGTGCTCATTAAGCGTTATGGTAATGAAGAGACCAAAATAGAAGAGGTAGGAATACGACCTGGAGAAAAGCTACATGAGGAGCTTATTTCAGCCTATGAATTAGGAAATGTCTATGAGTACGATAGCAATTATTATTTAATTGTTCCATCTATTATGAGTGAAGAAATGAGGAAGTATTATCATGATTTTAGACACCTGAAAAAGCTAACAACACCTGAAGTATCCTTGAAAAATAATTTGATGACTGAACAGCAAATTAAAGAAATGCTTCAAAAAGGCGAATTTATATCCTTTGAGTCATAGGGGGGAAGATAATGAGACCTATATCTTTTTCCCCACCCGACATTCAAAAAGAAGATATCGAAGAAGTGGTAACGGTTTTAAAAAGCGGATGGATTACAACAGGTCCTAAAACAAAGGCATTTGAGAAGGAGCTTGCTGTTTATTGTGGCACCCACAAAGCCATATGTCTTAACTCAGCAACAGCTGGAATGGAGCTTATATTAAGGGCATTAGATATTGGACCAGGAGATGAAGTGATAACCTCTGCCTATACTTATACAGCCTCTGCAAGTGTTATTTGCCATGTGGGTGCAAAACCAGTGTTAGTAGATGTGGCGCCCAATAGCTACCATTTAGATATAAGTAAGGTAGAGCAAGCCATTACATCAAAGACTAAGGCCGTTATAGCAGTAGACATTGGTGGTGTGATGTGTGACTACGATGCCCTATTTAAAGTGGCAACAAACCATCAGCAAAAATTTGTGGCAAACTCTAAACTCCAGCAGTTAATAGGTAGAATAGCTGTTATAGCTGATGCAGCCCATTCCTTAGGCGCTGACTTTAATGGCAAAAAAAGTGGGGCAGTAGCAGATTTTAGTAGCTTTTCCTTCCATGCAGTAAAAAACCTAACTACAGCTGAAGGTGGAGCGGTTACTTGGTCATCAATAAAAGGAATAGATGACGAGCTGATTTATAAACACTTTATGGAGCTTGCACTTCATGGACAAACAAAGGATGCCTTAGCTAAAAGTAAGCTAGGACAGTGGGAGTATGATATTGTAACAACAGGTTTCAAATACAATATGCCAGATATTCTGGCGGCCTTAGGACTTTCTCAGCTTAGAAGATATGAAGCAATCTTACAGCAAAGAGAAAAGCTAGTTAGTTTATATGATCAGTTATTAAGTGATGCTCATACTAGTGTATTGCAGCATCATCAAGAAAATAAGCATTCTAGCTATCACCTTTATTTAGTAAATTTGATAGGAAGAGCTGAAAAAGAAAGAAATAGGGTGATAGAGCAAATGGCAGAAAGGGGAATCGCTACTAATGTTCATTATAAACCCTTACCTATGCTTAGTGCCTATAATAGAATGGGATTTCATATAAAGGATTATCCTAATGCCTATGAAATGTATAAGGCTGAAATAACCTTGCCCTTGCACACCCGCCTTAAGGAAGAAGACATCATTTATATTGCACATACTCTAAAAACTCTTTTAAAGCAGTAGTGAGGTGAAAAAATGGAGATCATCATACAACCTACCCTATGGGACGATTCATATTTTAACCTAAAGACAGGCAGAATCAGTTTGCTACATCAGCTTGATGTGAAGGATGTGCAAGAACTTAAAGAGAAGAGTAAAGATTTTGATCTCGTTGTGATAGATAATAGGCTATGTCATCTTCATAATGAGAGAGCCATTTCAAAAATAGATAATTGCTATTTGTGTGACTTACAGGTACGCTTTGAATTAGCTTGTAATGAAGTAGAGCCTCAGATAGGTGCTTATACTACTGTTGGGAACAACCTTGATTTTTCAGAGGAATGCTTAGCTATTTCCAAGGTGGCCTATCAATACTCTAGATTTCGAATGGACCCTTATTTAGATCAAGAAAAGGCTAAAAAAATTTATATCGAATGGTGTAAAAATGCTTTCAACCAGGTTGAAAGGTATTTTGTGCTTTTTAAGAAAAACAATAGGATAGAGGGTTATTTATTATTTCACATAGATGAGTCAATAGTAATAGAGCTAATGGCAGTATGCCCCAAAAGCCAGAAGCATGGTATAGGGGAAAGTATGATGAATCATTTAATAAAATATGCTAAGGAAAAGCATATTAATACCATAAAAGTAGGGACACAAGCCAATAATACACAAGCCATTAGATTTTATCAAAAGAGAGGGTTTATGCTTCAAGAAATGCATTCCATTTATCACTATTGGCCGCATCGTTGATGGCTTTTAGAAAAGATAAGTTATAAAAGAAAAAGTTAAAAAGAGAAATACCAACATCACCAGTCTAAAGTGGAAGGAGGTCTTTCTCTTTTTATTTGGCGCATTCTTTAGTTATCCTCTGGAAGCAGGTCATATTCTTTTAGAATCTCTTTCCAATTAGAAAGGGGCTGCTCATTTCCAAAGCATCTAGGAACGTGTAGCTTATATTTTGGCCAGGTATTTTGGTCATGTAAAACAATCATGTACATAGGTTCAGTAATAGCTTCATAGTTAAAAAATCTCATGTAACCATGGGCCAAGGGAGGATAATATTTTGCATAAGATAAATATTCTTCTGCTGTATAAATTTGAGTAAAAAAAGGTGGAGAGGAACTAAAATATTTGTCCACAATGTGAGTTTGGCTATTGAAAATATAACCCCTCTGACAGATTAAGGCAGATGTATTTTCTTTTGGTTTATAATCGTGAAGAAATTGTACAAAGTGTGGGTTATATAAATCATCACTATCTAAGTTAGAAATGAAAAGTTGATCTGCATCTTGGAGGTAGTTCTCTATGGCTGTAATCTTATCAGAAGTAAAGATAATATTCTTGGGAAGGGGTGGATGGTTCAGTAGTTCTTGCTCAACAATAAGCTTGCTGTCAGGGTGTATGTGAACAATGTTTAGAAAGTCCTGATTGGTTTGGAGTTGGAGACATTTGCGAGTATAACGATTAAAGAGTTCCATTCGGTGTTTGATCCATTCCTTAGTTAGGGCGACATGATATTTTTTTGATAAGACATGGTCGGAATTAAAACGAGTATAAATAACATAGCGTGTTTTCATAAATCATGCTCCTTATACTATTTTTATGAATTTTTTTAACGTGGTTTGTACGTTTGGACTTAAAGTATCAACCCCACTAAAATGATTTTCATCCGTTAGCAACATATAGGGAACGGATTGAAGGATTCCATGAGGAAATTGATCAAATAAGCCTCTTGCAAAGCCATGAATTTGGTCATATACACTGAAGTACTTCTGATATTCGCCTGGGGAACATAAAAAGATGAAGCCCGAAAATGGAGGAAGATTTTCTTGAAGTAGGCGCCCACTACCTAGCTGATATAAACAACCATCATTAAAAAGAAGAACGCGTTCTTTATGAAGGGCTTGATATTGATGAAGGGCTTTTACTAAATTGAGTCCATATAAAAAATGAGAATCCCATTTGACAAAAGCTAAGGTGTCTTTTTCATTAACGGAGATAGAGTCTATATAGTTCTTAATAATAGAAGGCAAAATTCTTTTTTCGCCAGGGCCTTCTTTTGGTATCAGTTCTATATGGTCAGGAATCTTCCCAAATTCCGAAAGAAAATGCTTAAACAAAGCGTCTAATTGCCAGTTGTACGTTATAAAACACTTGTAATTTTGATTGGTTTGATTCATCAGATTAGGTAAAACAAAGTATTTTAAGAGATTGAGATTGGTCTCAAATACTTCTAGATCAGGTTCGTAGTCAGCGTACTGCCACTTACAAGAAGGATTTTCTTTTAAAATTTCAGATAAGTTTTTAGGTTTATAAAAGTTTAGTTCCATGCGGATAATGATATGCTTATTCAAAATACTCACCTTCCCATGGTCAATTTTTTAGAATATAGGGTTGCGTTTCTCCAGTAAAGGATTTCCAAATCTCACTCACTTTTTGTTGATCAGCAATGATGCGGCTAGGATGTACCAATTTATAAGTGTTGGTTACATTACTACCATGACATACGATGGTAAACATAGGCACTTCAATCAGTTCATAAGCTGTATGCTTAGCAATTTCAGAGCCCCCGATGGGAACAGGTGGGAAGATGCCATTTTTAAAATCAGTAGTTGTTAAGAGCCTAGTATAAAAATATTCATGATAAGCCGTATACACAGCGAGATCACCAGTGGAGGCATTATAGACATAGCCCTTTGAAAAAGCTAAAAAGGTCGATTCATCCTTAGGCATATAGTCATGCAGAAACTGCATATAGGATTGGTGATACATATTATCAGAATCTAACTTAGTGAAGCAAACATGATCATAAGAATCGAGGATTTCTTTTGTATAGTTAAGCCCCGCTCTCTTAGGCATAAAATGCATATTAGGGGGTAATGGCGGATATTGGTCTAGTGCCTTAACTATAAGCTCTTCTGATAAAGGGTCATAG
>JAEXBC010000149.1 GCA_023457875.1 Bacillota bacterium
CTCTTAACTCGTGCTTATACGAAAATTTAATATTACTATCTTCTTTATTTTCCAACTTAAAATCAACAAAAGTTTGCAGTTCTTTAAAAACGTTTTCCATTGACTTTTCAAAAAACACCTTTTTTTCACTTAAAGTAAAAAAAGTCCCTTTAGCGGCTACCTTTTGAGGCCTTTGATAAATAACATACATAAATTTTCTCCATCTTTCATAATCTATTGCTTAAAGGGCATACTAGTCCTTTATAACTATACTTATTATACATTAATTAAGGGGTTTTTTCAAGCGAAAAATGTAATTAATTCCTAATTGGGAAAAAAAGTATCCCCTATAAACTGACAAAGAGCTAAAGATTTTTCAATCTTTAGCTCCTTGCTTAGGCAATTAGACTAACAATGACGATGACTATTTGATAAAGCGACAGCTAAGAGGATAACTGCAATAACAAGTATTACAATGAAGAAGACAATCATTATTAGAGCAAAGACAAGAAATGGAACTAACCCTAATATGGCAGCAATTGCTAAGGCTAGACCGACAATTCCGATGATTAACAAGACAACATATAACCATAATTTTCTCATTTTATTTCCCTCCTTTCTTTTCGATAGTTATGGAACTATAGAATGATGAAAGTAGGGCTACTATCTATAGATCCATACCTGAATCTATTGACAATAATGGACACTGTATCATCTCTAGTAATATATGCAAACATTAAAAATTGTCCTTGATATTAGCACAATAAAAGTAAGCGTGTAAAATAAGACGTCTTGAGAAAGATGTCTTATTTTTGTATACTTTTTGTGAGGTGATCATAATGGACGAACATAGAAGTAAATTAAATGCATACTGGACTGAGGTAATTACTGATTTTAATACATCTGGTTTATCACAAAAGGAGTACGCGAAACAAAAAAACCTAAAGGCTTATAGTTTAGGTTATTGGTATCGTAAATTTAATACAGGATTTAATGGATTTGTTGAAGCTATTGATAATCCGGAACAAGGTCATGAAATATTAACTTCATCAATTGAGATAACTATTAATAAAATCAAACTAGTTATCAAAGATTCTTTTGATGAAGAACTATTATTGAAAGTAATCAGGACTGTGAAAAAAATATGATTGACTTAAATAATGTTAAACATATATATGTTGCCTGTGGCTTTACTGATTTACGAAAAGGCATTGATGGCTATGCATCTATAGCCAATGGCAAACTTGCTCTTAATCCTTTTGATAACACTTTATTTCTTTTTTGTAATAAGTTTAAGAACAAGATAAAAATTCTTCATTTTGAAGCAGGATCTTTTTGGCTATATTATAAAAGAGTAGAAAGAATAACGATTAAATGGCCGGTTTCAATGGTTGGAATTGAAATTACAAAGGATCAAGTAAAGGGGTTAATCAATGGTTTGAAGCTTGAAAGTTTTATTAAAAAATGGTGATTTAATCTTTGTTTCTAAACCATATACATCTGTACTTTTTAGGCGTTTTATGATAAAATATATATAGTATGGAGTGCATTATGGAACAATTTAAATCAAATGTTGAAGCAGAATTAAAGGAATATAAAGAATTAAAGACCACTGAAGACCAAGAAAAGTTTGTTAAGGGCATTGTTTTAGAAAAAGAAGATTTACAGATTCAAAATACTATTCTTCTAGAAAAACTATCGATTGAAAAAGCTAGGAAATATGCTAAGAAGACTGAAAAAACAGCTAGTCCATATATCCAAATATCACTTTTTGATAATAGTGATATTTTTAATGAAGCCGAAACGATTGCCGATGAAGAACAAAGTACAAAAGATGAATATGAAGTAATTACATATAAGAGAAAAAAGAGACAGAATAAAACCAATTTAAAAAATGATAATATAATTACTGTTGAAATAAATCATAGACTTGAAGGCGATGATCTTCTTTGTCCTAAGTGTAATAAGGAATTAAAAGAAATGGGTTACAAAGAAGTAAGAACTTATAACTTTGTTCCAGCTAAACTTGAATTACATGTCCATAAAGAATATTCATACAAATGTGACGATTGTTCAAAAGATGATAAAGCGTTGATAGTTCGTTCAAAAAGAATAACTTCTTTTCCTAAATTAATGGTAGAAGATTCTTTTGTGAGCAATGTTATTATTGAAAAATATTTGAAGCATGTTCCATTATATAGACAAGAAAAAGTATTTAATAACATGGGTCTTGAAGTAACCAGAAAGAACTTTAGTAACTGGATTATAAAAGCTGCTTTCGTATTAAAACCAATTTATGTTTTACTTTATAAAAATATCATTAGTAGTAATATATGTCACATGGATGAAACACCATTAAAAGTAATAACCAATGAAGCAAATACTGCTTATATCTGGGGTCTTGCATCATCAAAATACGATAAAGAAGCCTATGTATACATTTATGAAAGAAATAGAAAGCATGAGAATGCAAGTAAAATTCTAAATGGTTTTAAAGGATATGTTCATTCGGATGGTTATGAAGCTTACAAAATAATACCAGATGCTATCAATGTTGGTTGTTTTGCTCATGCAAGAAGAAAATATATGGAAATCATAAAAGCCAGTGACAAAGACAGTAATTTTCATAAATTAGCTCTTGAGGGAAAGAAGTATATAGATCGATTATATAGTATCGAACATAATGCAAAAAAAGATAATCTAAACCCAGATAAAATATTTGAGTTAAGACAAAAAATGAGTTTACCAATAATAAATGAATATGAGAAATGGTTAAATAACAATCCATATAATATCTATAACCAACTGGCAATAACTAAAGCTATCAATTATTCATTAAATGCCTTACCAGAGTTA
>JAEXBC010000150.1 GCA_023457875.1 Bacillota bacterium
TAGCCGTATCGGAAGGTGCGGCTGGATCACCTCCTTTCTAAGGATAGAACGAGACTTAACTTATGAAGTGTATTTCTTCATAAGTTATAGCCGAGTTAATACTGAAGCTAGAAGATGTTAGCTCGCGCAGTTTGCGAGGTTACAGATTCTTATTCAGTGAATAAATCGAAATTTTATAGGATACTATTTTGTTTTGAAAGTTTATTTGGAACGACAGTGAACAAATAAACCTTTCAAAACAGCTAACCGAAGCGACAGCAGCGGCGAGATGTGTTGAGAGGTATTTTTGTATGTACAGATATAAAAGTAGATAAATGAGATTCAGTATATAAGCTTATTTGAAAAGCTCCTAGGATTAGCCTGAGGGCTTTTTTGCGTTTTGTATACTTTTATAGAGATAAAAATGTCGAGAGACGATAGTCCTCTTTAATTTTGTGTAAATTCATATATAGAAATGTAACAAATTAATTTAAAAATTAATAATAATCAACAAATTATACAGGCTTTAAGGTATAATAAGCTTAAATAAGTAATAATTTAAAATATTTTTGCCTGTGATGCTATGCAATAGTGAGGATAGTAGTTTATAAAATCACCGAGAGCATAGGATCAAGGAAATCATAGGAAAGAAATGATAGAAACTAAGCTGACAAATAGTTGGCTAGTAGAGTATGTGGATTAGGGGGGAGAAAATGCACTATACAAAAAGGGGATTAGGAAAATTTTATGTTGAGAGTTATTTGCAAGATGGGGAAGGAATAAGGATTTTAAAAAACTTCTTGTTAGGTTCTATCATAGAGATAGCAAATGAGAGTAAAAGATTCATTAATCAGGTAGGACAATCTCCCTTTGCTTATAGCGAAAGACAGCTGCACACAGTTATAGCACCAGCTATTTCCAGAACTAGTGACTGTTTTATTATGGAATCTCCAGTAGACCGAAAGTGGAGTCAAATAGATGGACAAGTAGCAGAGGATAGTAGAGGCTGGGTAGATTATTGGTGTTGTTATAAGCAGTTCAATTACTATATTGAATTAAAGAAACGTTATGTTTCTTATAGCAGTAAGACCTTAACTCAGCAAGTAAAAGAGGAGTGGCAAGTAGCATGTAATCAGCTAGATGTTATTCAAGAGGATATTAAGGAACAAGAGAAGATCGCAAAAAGGGTATTTCGGATAGCCATAGAAGTGTTGACAATATATGGACAATCCAAGGACAAGGAGAAACTTACCTATAATCTTGAAGGTTTACTAGAAGTACAAAAAAATACAATGGCACAACTATCCGAAATAAAGCCCCCAAATTGGAGCTGTCTTTGGGTACTACATGACCATTTGGTTGAGAAATATACATATGGTGATACAATGGAGAGCTACCCCGCCATACTATTTTTAGCGCATATTGAATAAAAAGCAATAAATCTTTTTAGTTAAGTCATGAATATAGTTTAGTAGCACCCAGTTTTAGTGTTTTAATATTTATTTCTAGTAATATTAAATGACATAGTAACGTTAATAAGTGGGAAATGAAGTAACTTCAGTTGCTTTATACTAATTGTATAATAGGCACAAATAATGTTCAAAATGTGTAAAAAGAGCCAAAACAAAGAAGGAAGGAAAAGTAGAAATGGATTGTCTAATAGAATCATTAAAAGTATTGAGAGGGTCTTCTAAAGAGGCTGTAGAGAATATTAATACCTTTAATCCTTTTAAAAAGTACATGCATATCAAAAGAAATTTAGAAGATGAGTTAGTAAGTATTATTGAACAAGCAAAAAAATCGGAACATAAACAACTTATTTTGGTTTGTGGGAGTGTAGGAGATGGTAAGTCACATTTATTATCATATCTAAAGCATGAGAAAATGATATTAGGTGATTTTTATCTACATAATGATGCTACAGAGAGTTTATCTCCTGATATGACTTCTATTGAGACATTGGATCAAGTACTTACTGGCTTTAGGGATGAGAATATAGAAAATGGAATAAATGAAAGAGTCATTATTGCAATTAATCTTGGAACACTTAATAATTTTATTGACTCAGAAATAGGTGGGCATTATAAAAAGTTAAGGCAGTATATTAGTAAGAAGGAAATATTAGAAAGTTATACCCATGTATCAGCATATGATGCCCATAACTTCTTCCAGCATATTAACTTTAGTGATTATCACTTATATGAACTTACTAAAAAGGGAAATCACATTGATTCATTTTATGTGAGAGAGCTTATGAATAAATTGGTAGCAGAGCATGAGCAGAATCCATTTTACAATCAGTATCAACTGTGTAAAGAATGTAGATTAGCAAATAGTTGCCCTATTAAGCATAATTATGAACTACTAAAAGATAAGCAAGTACAAGCTGCTATTATAGAGGTTTTAGTAGAGGCAATGATCAAGCATAAAATTATTATTTCAACTAGATCACTACTCAATTTCTTTTATGATATTTTAGTAGGTCAGGAGTTTTCTAAAGGTACTTATAGTAATCTAAACTATGAGGATAGAGTAAAGGCGTATATTAAATCACTATTGCCAAATCTTTTATTTACGCATCCCGACTACTCTAATGTATTAGAACAGATTAGCAAACTTGATCCTATGTCTATAAGAAGTGAATCGGTGGATGAGATCATTGTAAGATTTAACATTTTAGATGATGTAATAACCTTATTAAAGGAGCATTTAAATGATAGCGTTTATATTAAAGCATTAGAAGAAATGGACATTAATCTCAGGACGAAAGAACAGAGAGAGACTAAGAAGGGGTTATTAGAACTATTTATTAGGCTCTATAGATTAAATGGGATTAAAGGGAAGCTTGCTATAGAAGATGAAGTTTATGCAGAATTTATTAATAGTGTTTACTCATATAATGCAAAGGATATAAGAGGGCTAAAAGATCTATATACTAATTTAATGGATGCCATTTTTAGATGGAATGGTGGAAGTTCAAAGAAAATGGTAGGGGTTAATGTGGGCATTAACCAATTTCATTATAGAGTAAGTCAGGAGCTTAAAATTCAAGAGTGGATAGAACCAGGTGAGATTAATTCCAAAGAACTGATTGAGAGATTTGTGCCATATATCACAGTGGCTATTGCAGATGAAGATGGGAAGAGAAAAGAACGGATCAATGTTGATTTTGCCTTATTCAAGTTGATAAGAGATATTAAGAATGGATATAGGCCAAATGTGAAAGATAAAAACAATTTTGTTTCATTTGTTAATGTCATAGAACGAGTATACAACTATGGAAATAAGAAAAAAGAGGTAGTTATAGAATCTAAAAATACAGAGAATATTTCAAGATATGTGCTAAAGAAATCAAAATTTGGATTTGAGTTTGAAAGGATAAAATAGCCTATGTATAAAATTTCAAGAGATGCATTTGAAAATAGATATATTGATAAAAAACCAAAAGAAGATAAAATTCCTTTTAAACATGAGAGTAATATTTTATTTAAAGATTTACCCTTTATTGTAAAGGATAAATTTGTAACTACTGATTTTACAGGCGTAGTAGGTGAATATGTAAGGATTCTTACAGGAAAGAAACTCAAGGCAGAGATCATAAGGGATGAAATATTAGATCATATTAAAGAACATATATGTGGAGAGGCAGAAGCATATCAGCTTCGTCAAATTATTAAGCAGGTTTATTTCAATGATCAAGAAGAACTTGTATTATTCAGTAATCGGGCAATGCTTTATACCAATGCTAATTCAAATGATAAAAAAATAGCACAATTTTTATATGATGTACTAAATCAAGACAGAGAAACTGAAATAATCAGAGCATCTTTTGAAGAAGAGGCAGATAATGTATTAGATGATCTGATGTATGAATTGCTTCCAGATCTTGAAGAAAGATCCCTTTATGAGCCTAGTTTTACACCTTTAGTACTCTATGTAAGTGAGTTGTTTATAGAAGATTTTAAATACATTATAGGAGAGAAAGAGCGCTTTCAGAAGTACATTAAGAAATTACTTAATTACTATTATTTCTTTTATATCTCCCAACTTTCTATTAAGCTAGGTCAGATGTTTAAAGCTGATTATGATAAGGTAGAAGAACTTTTCTTTACAGTAGAATGGGAAAAAATGACTAAGTCTAGACAGAACTATGATTTTGGATGGAGAAAACTTGAACCACATGTGAAACGATTATTTTCGCATTCAAAGCTTCTAGAAATGATCAATCAAGATGATGCAGTTAAGCATGAGCCGCATGAAAATGCAGATTACAAGCGTATTGCAGAAGAAATTGAAGAAATCAAAGCAACTACATTTAATGAGGATATCAAATATCTTATAGATGTTTATAAACAGAATATTACAGACTTTAATTTTGATGAGATCACCTATGATGAGCAGTATGAAGAAGAGTTACTGAATGATATCGCATACTTATATAAATGCATTGATGCACAGTTTCAAGGAACTACTAGAGAACGGGCATATACTGGATATAGTAAATGGTTTATAGAGTTCTGTAAGTGCAATATACTAAAGAATAGGCGTTCATTAGGTTATACATTAAACCTAACCGAAGAGGACATTATCTTCTTTACTAAAATCTGTATTAAAGATCAAGAGAAGATGAAGTTAAAAGATCTCTTTAAAGAGCTTGCTCGTCGAGGGATTATGCTTGACCAAAAAACCAAGGAACAGATTAACGGTTATTATGAGAAATTAAATCTAATAGAAAAGAAAAGTGATAGTGGTGATGCTCAATATGTTAAAGGAATATTATAATTACTTAGGAAAAAAGATTATAAGTTATTTTGAGGAAACAGGGGATATAGAAGGTTATAAATATAGCGTTATGTTTGAAAATAGTGATCAAGTAGAGCGATTATATCTTGAACTGAGTGAATCAGAAATAGCAAGACCTTTTATATATAGGAATAATGGAGAAATAGTCTACAGAAGCTTTTATCTAGAAATTAATGGGCAGAAATTAATTATTGCAGCAACTATTGATAACATTAAAACTGACTTTTTAACAACGCTAAGAAATAGTATAGGTACAGATAAAGAAGCATTTCAAGGTGCAGGAATCTTGATTATCTATGACTCAAACTTAGATAGTATTTCAAATGCTACAGCAAGTTTTCAAAGGGAAGGTATGCCTTTTCATGTAGATCAAATCCTTGAGGATATTAAGCGTATAGTAGACTCCTCTAATATGAGTAAAGTAGATAAACAGATTTTAGCTTATGAGCTGGATAAACGGGGAAATGATATCTATAAAGATAACTCTAACCTATTTGAATACAAAGAAATTCTGAGTGTAATTAATTCGGGAGACATTAAAAAAGAAAATTACAAGGAATTTAGATTGCTTTATGATCCACTCCTCAATGAAGAGATGAAGGATCGTGAAATTAAAAAACGTCTAGAAGAAAATAATCAGTACTTTGAAAGAATAGATCAAAGTATTAGATTCGGAGATCCTGCTAGAGATCTTGATAATACCTTTACAGATAAAATGATTGATCGTATCAAGAAAGAAGCTGAAAAAGGGGATTGGGAAGAAGAAATTACCTTTAAAGAGGTAGAAAAATCAGTTGAAGAAAAGAAGAATATTGAAGAGATAGAAATTAAGGAAATAGAAGTTTATCTTAATGGTAACAAGCTCATAGAGAACATGGAATTCTTTGTTAAAGGCGTTGGTTCTGCTAAGGCTCAAAAACGTACGAAGGATATACTTATTTTTAACCCCTCAAAGCATGAAGATATTAAGATAGGAAGTAACCTAAGTAAGTTCCCTAAAAAAGAGACTATTAAAAAGAATTGCTCAGAAGTTAAAGTATCAGGGAAAAAGGTAGAGGCACAGGTAGCACATACTGCGAATACCTGCACATTTGAGTCGATCACTGTAAGTGATGAATTTGATTCAAAAGCTAAGGTGAATGTTTGTATTATTGATGTAGACAAAGTATATCTAGAATCCTTGGTAACTACCTACAGTTTAGGGGTAAAGAAGAAGCAACAAGACTGTGTACTCTACACCAATAATGAAGATGATGAAATCATTCTTAATAAAACAGAAGAAAAAGAACAACTTATTGAATTAGAAAATGATGAAACCTATACAGTAGCACGAGATGAAAAGGTTATTTTAAGGAAAACAAGTGGCCTTATACCAGAAGATGAAAAGTATGCACTCATTAAATTGGATATAGAAGGTCTGATTCTTAACCTAGCAATTAATGATGAGACTAGAAAACCTTTAGTTCTTACAGGTTTAGGCGCATGGAAGTCAAAAGTGAGTGGCAAACAGAATCTTATCTACAAAGGGAATAATAGGATTGTTCATGGGGCAAATGAGTTTTATGCAAGGGATGACTTTAAAGAGCATTTAGAACTTGAACAAATTTTAGTAAATAAAGAAGGCTTATGCTGGGAGATTAAGTCAGGAAATGTTAACGTCATAGAGCTAGAAATAGATGAGCAGGTAAAGACAGCCTATTTAGAGTATATGAGATACTTTAGAGAGAGAGGTATTCTACCTAGTTTGGCATACCTGAATGAAGAATTGAGGAACTTAGCTGAGAACTATGTAGAGGCTGTCATAAACTGTATGGCTCAAGTAAATGATGGGGAAGCCTTGCCTAAGAGTATTAGAAATATCATGAAACTAGGCATGATCACAAATGATGAAAACGAAGAGCAAATTAAATATACACCACTAGCACCATTAAATGTAGCTTATCAATTAAAACTCAATGAAGAAGTAGATGAACAGATCTTAAAGGATGAAAGCCTACTTAAAAAAATGTCAGCAGTGTATTTATTACCATATATCCAAGATGAGTATAAGAATTTATACAAGCCAATTGAACAGTGGCACTCACCTGAGTGGGCTTATTATGTTGAAAATAGTACCAAGAAGTACAAAGGATCACGAAGTTTTGTTTCAAAGTTAGTAAGAGAGAAGATAGAAGAGTTCGTAGAACACTTCTCATATTTATTTGACCAAAATCGTAATGCAACGATCAAGATTAATCTTATTAATACAGGAGATTGTAGAGAGGTATTACAAGGCATTTGTGCCTACTATGTAGGGCAATTAAGAAGAAATGCTTCTATACAAACCTTAAATCCTATTCATATTAGTATTTATAATACAGCTGAAATTACGCATATTTTTGAGGAATTCTCTAATTATACAAGTACTGAGGAGATTAAGGATAAGTTTGGAATTTCTCTAGATGTGAATGATCGTTATACAGAGAATGATGTACTTAATGGCATTAGAGAAAAATTAAGATTTTACAATAAAGAGATAGATGCTAATGAATACGAATATGCCCATATTACCCTAATTGAGATGAATCAAAAGTCAGATACAGGTATTGGGAATATGTCAGAAATCAGTACAGGAGTATCACTAAAAGGACTTATTTCAGGTGTACCATCCGTTCATTACGGTGATAGTTATCGCACTGGCTATGGCATGAAATATATAGATGAAGAGAATCGCTTAGTTAAGCTGACTCGATTTTTAAATAGTGTAAGCCGTGTGTCTAATTCTAGTAATCCTTATTATAGGGACCAATGTCTTACTACTGAATTAGATAAACGTGATGAGGAAAACTTAGAAAAAGTCTATAACGCATCTAATTGGGTTACTTTCATAGAACCTAAGGTGGACTTGAATTTCTTTAAAACTTCTGAGACAAGTAAAGACCTTATGAT
>JAEXBC010000151.1 GCA_023457875.1 Bacillota bacterium
CTTTGAATATGATGCCTATACTTGGAATAAGCGTATTGGGCTTTTAAGAGGAACCAAACCCTATAACCTTATAGAAGCTAGGTGTGCTGGGGATACTTATGAAGAGGGCTATGCGTTTGTAAAGCTATACAATAAGGAAAATACAGAAAAAGAGTGTGATATTGCGCTTAAAGCAGATTGGAACCTATTTCCCCGCACTTATAAATTGCAGAGCAACAAACAAAAGGTCTATCAAGATATCGCAAAAAAAGTCCTAGTGAAAGAAAAAATGAATGTACCTACTGCTGTTAAGCAACTTATCAGGGTGGACCTTAATGGTGACGGAATAGAAGAAGTTCTTATGAGCGCAGGTAACAAACCAGATGATACATTTGATCCAACCCATAAGGGAGATCATTCATTTATTCTATTTAGAAATCTTGTTAAGGGTAAGGTGCAGGAGCAGGTTGTTGAAGGATCCCTAGTACATGAAGAACCAGAAGTACAGACGCTTTTTAGAATTTCCTTTGAAGTGAGTGGTATAGCAGACTTGGATGGAGACGGTGTTATGGAAGTCATCATTCGTAACTGGTATTATGAGGGTGAAGGATATGGCGTATACAAGCTGATAGATAATAAACTTGTGTACGTTGCTGGAAACGGATGGGGGGTTTAAGATTAGAATAAAAGAAGGCATTCTATGAAATGGTTAAATTTCTAGAATGCTTTCCTTAATTCGGCTTATTTGTCTTTTGTAATGATTCCATTTCCTTCAAGATGATATTTTGCATTCCTGGTTTTATCATGCGTGTTAGAAGGATAAGCAGCTGATTCAGGATTTGCGTCATTTTTTCTTTTATGAAGCATTTCGGTTGTGTATGTGGACATACCATTTCCTTTTGACATAAATGTCACCTCCTTATGATTTAGAGTGTGTAGAAGTTTAGAGGAATATACTTTTTAGATGAAGGAGTAGTTAAAATGGATTATAGAAATGATGGATTTGTTTCACTTTGGATAGGAAAGTTAAAATCAAAAAATTTGCTTGAAAAGCTTATGGAAGAAGATTATGTAGAAGAGGAAGAACGGTTTTCTTCTGATTTTGCTAAACTTTTCAAATTAGGTAGATACGATGATGATTTTAGAGAGACAAAGTATACCGAAATAAGCAATTTTTCTGAGGCATTTAGCTCATTTTCATATAGTGATAGGTTTATTTCTTACTTTCAACCTATAGTGGAAAATGAAATGAAGGATGATTATAATGCCATTATTTTATTATATAATTTTCGATATGATGGAGATAAAAAAGAAATCTCAGATGAAGAGTATGGATTTTTAAAGTACATAGGATTTGCACGTTATGATTATTCGAAAGAAGCTTTGCTTTCAGAACTAGCTAAGACGTTTGCGAATTGTTTAAATTAAGGAGCGTATTATGAAGAATAGTGATTACTTGCTTTCTATAAGTGAGCCATGGCTACAATATGCGATAAAAAACAATCTTCTTAAAGAAAGCAAAGAAAACATGGACACTTTAAAGAGCAAAGCTTTACAAGATGAAAAGATCAGAGTGTATCTCAAAGATATTACAGGGTTTCACAATATACTGGTAAGCAATCATAAAAACCCAGATTTACCAATTCATAAGCTACTTTTTCTGTTAGATATTGGATTTGATAGAACAGTACCAGAAATTCAATCTGCGATTGAAGAAATAATGAAGCATAAAGATGAACATGGTGTCTATCAGTCATTGACAAATATCCCTAAGCATTTTGGGGGAAGTGGAGAGGATGTTTTTGGCTGGTGTCTATGTGATGCACCCTTGTTACTTTTAGCCTTGCTAAAAGTTGGCATTGATTACGAGATACACATTAAACAAGGAGTGGATTATTTAGCGTCACTTTTTATAAAACAAGGGTTTCCCTGTGCGGTATCAAGTGAACATGGAAAATTCAGAGGACCAGGAAGAAAAGATGATTGCTGCCCATACGCATCACTTATTATCCTCAAGCTGTTTTCTGAAATACCAGAGTACCAAAACAGCGATATGTCAAAAGTAATAACCAATAAGCTTCTTTCGTTATGGGAAAACAGTTTACAAGAACACCCATATATGTTTTACATGGGAACTGATTTTAGAAAACTTAAAGGTCCGGCTATGTGGTATGACATTATTAGTGTTGCGGAGGTTTTAAGTAAATTTGATAGTGTAAAAGAAGATAAACGATTTTTAGAAATGCTGTCAATTATTAAAAACAAACAAGATGAGAACGGTTTATTTACAGCCGAATCCATATTCCAAAAATGTAAGGGATGGGATTTCGGACAAAAGAAGAAACCTTCGCCGTATATCACTTATTTGTGTATGAGAATATTGCAACGGGTAGAGCAGTAGAGAGGGTGATTTTTTGGAGAAGTATATTGTAGCGTTAGACCAAGGAACAACAAGTTCAAGAGCGATCATCTTTAACAAACAACAAAAGATAATAGGCCTTAGCCAAAAAGAGTTTATGCAGATTTATCCAAAGGAGGGCTGGGTAGAACATGATCCTATGGAAATCTGGGCCTCGCAGTATGGCGTGCTTCAAGAAGTGATAGCGAAAGCCAATCTGACCCAAGAAAATATAGCGGCTATTGGTATTACTAACCAAAGAGAGACCACTATTGTATGGGATAAAGAGACAGGCATACCGATATACAACGCTATCGTATGGCAGTGCAGAAGAACAGCTGATATTTGTGATGAGCTAAAGGCTAAAGGCTGGGGGAAATATATCAAAGAAACAACAGGGCTTGTGCTGGATGCCTACTTTTCAGCCACTAAAATTAAATGGATTTTAGACCATGTAGAAGGCGCGAGGCAGCGTGCCAAAGAAGGTAAACTGCTATTTGGTACAGTTGACACTTGGCTTGTTTGGAAGCTCACAAATGGAAAGGTCCATATCACGGACTATACCAATGCTTCAAGAACGATGCTGTATAACATTAAAGACTTGAAATGGGATGAAAAGCTTCTTCAGATACTTGATATACCGAAAGAAATGCTTCCAGAGGTCAAAAACTCCTCTGAAATTTATGGATACGCTAACCTAGGGGCAAAAGGTGGCATAAGAGTGCCAATAGGGGGCGTAGCAGGAGATCAGCAGGCGGCACTTTTTGGACAAGGCTGTTTTAATAA
>JAEXBC010000152.1 GCA_023457875.1 Bacillota bacterium
GTGTATACCTTGTAGAGAAGGTACCAAGCGTATGCTGGAGATTCTAGAGCGCATTGTAGCAGGACAAGGTAAGCTTGAAGATCTTGACCAATTACTTGAACTAGCTGATACGATATCCTCTACAGCGCTTTGTGGATTAGGTAAGACTGCGGCATTTCCAGTGGTAAGTACCATTAAGAATTTTAGACAAGAGTATGAAGCACATATTATTGATAAAAAATGTCCTTCTAAAACCTGTCAAAAGCTAAGAAGCATTATGATTGATGAAACCTTATGTAAGGGCTGTTCAAAGTGTTCAAGAGTTTGTCCAGTAGGTGCCATTACAGGCAAACTAAAAGAAACTTATCATATTGACCAAACGAAATGTATTAAGTGTGGTGCTTGTGTAAGTGCTTGTAGCTTTAAAGCAGTGAAGGAGGATTAGGAATGAACGGAAAATATATGCTTATAGATGGTATGCCTATTGAAATAAATGGGGAAAAGAATGTTTTAGAGCTTATACGAAAAGCAGGTGTGGACTTACCCACTTTCTGCTATTATTCAGAGCTTTCCGTATATGGCGCTTGTCGTTTATGTGTTGTGGAAAATCAATGGGGGGGAATTGAAGCCTCATGTTCTACACCTCCAAAAGAAGGTATGGAGATTTATACGAATACCCCAAGACTTAGAAAATATCGTAAGAATATTTTAGAGCTTATTTTAGCAAATCATTGCAGAGATTGTACGGTCTGCGAGAAAAATGGCGTATGTAAATTACAGGAATTAGCTATGCGTTTTGGTATTCAAAGCATACGTTTTGAAAATAGTAAAAAAGAGATTCCACTGGATACCTCCTCAAGAGCTATTGTAAGAGACGAAAGTAAATGCATTTTATGTGGTGACTGTGTTAGAATGTGTGATGAGGTGCAAAATATAGGAGCGATTGATTTTGCTCACCGTGGTCATCAAATGCGCATCAGTACAGCTTTTCATAAAAATATAGCAGAATCTGAATGTGTAAGTTGTGGACAATGTGCAGCAGTCTGTCCTACAGGAGCTATTGTCGTTAAGAGAGATACTGAGGATATATGGAAAGCGCTCAGTGACCCTAACAAGAAGGTGATTGTCCAAATTGCTCCAGCTGTTCGCGTTGGAATTGACCAAAGTTTAGGCGAGAAAAATGGAAAAAATGTAATGGGTAAGATGATTGCAGCACTACGACGCATGGGATTTGATGAAATATTTGATACCACCACAGGAGCAGATTTAACCGTATTAGAAGAAACCAGTGAGCTACTTGAGCGTCTTGAAAGCGGTGAAAAACTTCCTTTATTTACCTCATGTTGTCCGGCTTGGGTAAAACATGTGGAAAACAAGCACCCAGAACTTCTTGGTAATGTATCCACCTGTCGTTCACCAATGCAGATGTTTGCCTCTGTACTAAAGAAGCACTATCAAAATTCACGCCGTGAGGTAGTTGTGGTTGCTATTATGCCATGTACTGCAAAAAAAGAAGAGGCAGCCAGAGATGAATTTAAGGTTAATGGAATAGCCAATGTGGATTATGTGATGACGACTCAAGAACTCATTCAAATGGTAAAGGAATCTGGTCTTGTATTTAATGAACTGGAGCCAGAAGCTGTTGATATGCCCTTTGGTGTAAGCAGTGGCGCAGGTGTTATCTTTGGTGTAACTGGAGGGGTAACAGAAGCTGTTATTCGTCGTTTATCAGATGATAAATCAGTACAAATGCTAAGAAGTATAGCCTTTAATGGCGTAAGAGGCTTGGAGGGCGTAAAGGAAACGGAAGTACCTTTTGGTGAGCGTAACTTAAAGATAGCTATTGTAAGTGGGCTAAAAAATGTGGATAATTTAATTGAGGCCATTAATAATGGAGAGAAGCATTATGATTTTATTGAGGTCATGGCTTGTCCTAATGGTTGTATTGGTGGCGCTGGACAGCCCTTTGCAAAAAATGAGGAGAAGCAAAAACGTGCCCAAGGTCTATATGAGGCAGATCGCTTAAGCAGCATTAAGCGCGCAGAAGAAAATCCAATGATTATGTCTCTTTATTCAGGTATCTTAAAAGGAGAAGTGCATCATTTACTTCATGTGAATTATGCAGGAAAGGAATAAGCGATGGAACTTAAAATATGTATTGGAAGTGCATGCCATATCAAAGGCTCTTATAATGTGATTAGTGCCTTTCAGCAACTTATTGAGGAATATAAGGTATTTGATAAGGTTGAACTTAAGGCAGTATTTTGTCTAGGACATTGCACAGAAGCAGTTTCTGTACAAATTGATGATGGGGAGATTTTTAGTGTTTCAGGAGCAACTGCTAGAACTTTTTTTAAGGAACAGGTTCTTACGAGAGTGTAAGTGAAGCAAAGTAGGAAATAGCAATAGTTAATGAAGTTTATCTTGTTATACGAAAAAGGCTGTTGTACTAAGAAATGACATATAAGATCTTGATCTTATTGTATTTGTTCTTAGTGCAACAGCCTCTTTTATGTGAAAATAATGTTTTCAGGTAAAGGCAGGGGTGCTTTAAAGGTCTCAGCAAGTGAACAATATTTATC
>JAEXBC010000153.1 GCA_023457875.1 Bacillota bacterium
TAGTGGCTTTGACGCTCTCCAGAATGCCTGAAAGCTTGTTCTCTTGAATATCCTCAATGGAAGGTGGCTTGATGAGTTTAATCTTTGACTTGGTATAACGCTGAATATCTCTTAATTTGGCAAGCTCTTTACCTGCTGCAAAGGTATAGGACACCCCCTCACGTTGGGCACGACCAGTTCGCCCAATACGATGCACATAATACTCTTCATCACTTGGTACATCATAGTTAAATACAGCTTCCACATCATCCACGTCAATTCCTCTAGCTGCCACGTCTGTTGCAATAAGGATGTCAATAAGACCATTTCTAAAACGAGACATCACGTTATCTCTTTGAAGCTGCTTCATATCTCCATGAAGTGATTCTGCACTATAACCTCTGGCTTGAAGATCTCTGCATAGGTCATCTACACGTTTTTTGGTATTACAGAACACAACGGAAAGTTTAAAATTATTGGCATCGATTAAACGAGATAAAACCTCCACTTTATTATTATCTCTTACTTCCAAATAATATTGTTTAACAGTTGGCACGGTTAATTCCTTGTGCACTACATTAACTGTTATTGGATTATCTTGATACTTATTGGCAATTTCCATGATTGCCTTTGCAATGGTTGCTGAAAAGAGTACAAATTGACGTTCGGCGGGAACACTCTCTAAGATCACATCAATATCTTCTCTAAAGCCCATGTTAAGCATCTCGTCTGCTTCGTCTAGAATAACCATATTGAGATGCTCTAATTTGAGCGTACCTCTTCTCAGGTGATCCATAATTCTTCCTGGAGTACCTACAATAATCTGTGGTCTTTTCTTAAGTGCCATGATCTGTCTATCAATTTGCTGACCACCATAAATAGGGAGAATACGTATCCCTCTTTTATATTTGCCAAGAGTTGATAGCTCTTCAGTTGTTTGAATAACAAGTTCACGAGTCGGACAAAGAATAAGTACTTGAACCGTTTGATTATTAAGGTCCACTCCTTCAAGTGCTGGAATACCAAATGCACAAGTCTTTCCTGTTCCAGTTGGTGCTTGCGCAATAATATCCTTCCCTTCTAAGATAAGGGGGATGGCTTTACTTTGGATAGGGGTTGTTTCTTCAAATCCCATATCCTGTGCTGCTTTAATAATTTCTTCTGATACTGCTAGTTGGCTAAATAACATATTTTCTATAATCATTACCTCTACAATTCTATATATAATTTTAAGTGAAAAAACAATTCTCTTACACCAATACCCTTAATAATACAACATATCAAGGCAAATCACAAGGAGTAAAATGTTCCTAATATGTTGCCTATTCTTCACATTTACAGGTATTATTTTTCAAATCTTGCCCTTATATTTTTGTCCAAACGGAAACTTTATAAACCAAAATCATAAAAATAATGTTCTTTTATTGAATTTATACAAATAAAGTACCATAATCATGCTCCGTTAAGCTTAACTCACTTATAAGGTCATGACCATCTATATTTAATGTTTTTAGCATCTCATTAAAGTTCGCACTTTTAAAATTAAAGCTATCAATAATAATTGAATATAAATCAATGACTTGATCTTCAACAATCAACTCTGGGGTAAAAGAAGGGCCGATTCGCCAATTTTCAGGTTTAATCTTTAAGTAAATAATGGCGCATAAAATTCTTGTAATCATATCCACTTCAAACTCAAATTCATCTTCATGTGTCTTTTGATATAGGTTATAGGATACTTGTGGGTACATTGTCATAATTGCCGATGCATCCGCATATGTATAAGACTCAAAAATATCTTTATACTCACTGGCCATTTTTATCGCCAATTCTTCCATTGCTTTTTTGCTGTCTTTGATAATAGGACTGTTTAAATCTTCAAATTTTCCACAGGTATACCTATTCCAAAAATGCTTGCTTAATTTAATACTATCTATATGATACTCATCAATTTCTATACCGTCGGTATCATCAGTACATTTATTTTCTACCTCCATAATCCTTTCGTATAGAGTGGGATGTGAATCGTATTCGCCAGCAGGCTCACGACTAAATTCCAGGCTATTTGTATCTATGTCAAGCGTCGTAATGAATAGCCTATAGTTCTCTACAATGTCCACATAGATTTGGTACTCACTCAAAATTCTAATCCACAGCGATAAATATAAGTGCCATGAATACCGACTGATTGCAATCTTTTTTAAAGCAGATATTGTCGGTTGCTTACCAATTATGTTCGCTGAATGTCTATCTGCGTTATATTCAGCTTGTCTGGAGAGCTTCTTAATTTCTTTAAACAATATTTTTGCTATAAATCTATAGGGCCAAGCTAAAACGAATAGATACGGATTATTTAAAGTAATCATTAATTTCATAAAAGTGGACTCGACTTTTTTCATATTCTTACCATACCTTACATCGCCATAAAAATGATGGGCAAGTTCGTGTCCTATTACAAAGGAAAGCTCAGATTTATTCATGAGTATGGTAAGGGGAAATCCAAGGGCAATGACCTCTTCTCCCTTATAGCTAAAAGCACATGCGTTTGCATCATAAATCACATAAATACTTTTAGGATATAAAGACTGCATTGAAGTAGCAATTTTTTTAGTGTTTTCAATAAAACAGTTCTCACTAAAAATCAAATCATCCTCTTGCTTATGGTTAACGCGTGGAATTAATGCCACAAGTATGCGTATTGCACCTATGCAAACTGGGATGAGATAAATATCAAACAAGAAGAAATCTGAGAAAAGAAGCCTTATGGCTATAATTAGGAAAATGCCTGCGTATATTATCGAACAAACCATTGTTATAATATAGTATAAAAAATACTTTCTGCTTAATTGCCTTTTATTCCCCATTAAATCCCCCAAATATCTAGATTGACTTTTCAAAATATTATATCATATCTCTCCAACTTCTCCAACAATCACTAATAACTCTCAGGTATTAAAATGTTAGGCACAGTCTCGTATTTTGGGCAACAAAAAAAAGATGCAACCACACCATCACGTGTAATCACATCTTCTTTTTAATGCGGGCGAAGGGAGTCGAACCCTTACACCCTGCGGCGCTAGATCCTAAGTCTAGTGCGTCTGCCAATTCCGCCACGCCCGCAAACCTAATACTTGATTATCATAACAGAAAGTATCGGGTTCGTCTAGTGTTTTTTTTATAAAAATGCGCCTAAAATTCATTTTTTTGTTTCATTAATCTCTAGTCACCTTAACTCGCAAACGGCCTTTCTTGCTAGCCTCTTACTCTTCTTGACTTGTAGTAGTCGTTTCCTTACTAGTCTGTTGCTCTTCTTGACTTGTAGTAGCCGCTTTCTTATCAGTCTCTTCTTCGTCTTGATGAGCAGCTGACTCTTTAACCTGACTCAAGATGATTTCTTGAATATTTTTGACGATGGTGGTTTTACCCAAACCTAACGTATCAAGAGGAAAGACTATACTTTTCTCAAATACTGGCTGCGTTACTTCAAAGGTCTTATCTGATGCAACGGTTTGACGATAAAATACATATCCTCCAGCACCTAAGCCTACTGAAGTGATGAGGGCTATAAGCGTGATTAGAATTCCCTTACTATGATCACTTAGCATATTAATAATGGCAGGTTGCATCTCTCTGACTAATTGGGCATATAAAAGCTTTGTCTTTGGGTGATTCGCCAGCTTTTGCCTAACTTCCTCCTTGGGCCATTTACCCTCCCTACCCTTCAGCTTTTTAAAGAAGCTAATAATACTTTTATCAAAGGTATTTTTATTGATGTATGCTTCCTGTCCCTTGCTCCATATAATAAAATCCAGCATAATGCCATTACTTATCTTTTGTAAATAGCTCAGCACCTTCTCAATATTGAGCATTAATCTTTTGCCAAAGGCTCCACTAGGGGTTTCTTTATCTTCTAAGAAGGCATATACCAACATATAAAAATCTTCTTTTCTTATGTTTTGCCTATACAATCGCTTAATAAGGTCTTGAACATTTTTATCAAGTACAATGTGTTCTCTGCTCATAGCTTCTAAACTCGTTCTTAGCTTTTGATAGAGCATAATCGCCTTAAACTTCTCATCTTCATAACGATGATTAAAACGAATAGCACAAAGCTCTTTTTCTGATTCTATCTGATTTAAAGTAATTTGCTCTAAGAAATGAAGTTCACAAACATCGATGAGATGATCATATAGCCTACCTTTATGCTTTTTGCACCAGTCTTGTACTTTGCTAAGTAGCTTGATTTTGTCACTTGCATTTTTCATGCATACCATAAAACAGTCTAATACACTTTGTTCATAGTAAGGTTCGCTAAGTAGTACCTCTTCAATTGGCTCCAGATAACTCATTTTAGTCATTAATTGTTCTAAATGGCCCACCTTTTTAAGTTGTTCATCTAAAAAAGGATAGGCAATACCAGCTCTTAGCTGATCATTTTCATAGATGCAACTAAAGAGGATACGATAGACATCTGGATATTGACTGACCTTAGTTAGGATATCTTTTATGTACTGCCACTGGTCCTGAGCTAAGGCAAGGCGTAAAAGCTCAAGGAGGGTTCTAAGGGCATCTTCTTCATCTTGCTTGCTACCTAATACTTCTAATCGAAAGCGTAATAACACTGCAATTTCATCTTGATGAAATAAAATGCCTTGTCCCAGATGACGCTTTAAATTGGTAAATGCATAATTTGTAAGCTGCACCAGTTCTCTTTTGAAGTCATCACCTATAGGTAGGCTCATAAAATAAAGCAATTGGCTTAATAGTCCCTCTCTAGTTTTTGAATCACTTAAATCATAGTTTCTATTGCTGGCATAAAACAAGTTCATTTCAAACAAAAGGGCTACATAGCTATAAAAAACTAAGCTCTTTTCTCCCTTTTCCTTCATGGCGCCAAGAAGTACATCCGCGTGATTATTAAAGCTTTCCCATAGTGGTTTTGTAAGGGCATATTTACTTGCAATATCCAAATAAGGAGCTGATGCCACATCAAATTCTATATTTAAAAATCGATTATTTACAAAATCAAAAACAAATTCCTTTTCGAGCTTGGCATCGTAGCGCAAATCTCCCTCCTCTACAA
>JAEXBC010000154.1 GCA_023457875.1 Bacillota bacterium
AGGGCTTCGCCACAAAATTTCTAGATTTTGTCAAGCTTTTTTGCATAAAAAATAACCAAGTACCTGATTAAGTACTTGGTTATTTGAAGTTTCTTCTAAGGGCAATGTCTTAACTAAATGACATTGCTCGTATGAGTGGTCTATTTTTGTGAAGTTTCTTAGCAGTATTCATGGTGTTAAAATGTGTTCGCACTGCACTATGTATCACCATTTAATAAGCGTTTTTGTTAATAAAGCCTTTGAACAGGGTAAGGAAAATAATCTTTATATCCATGCTAAAAGTCCAGTTCTCGATATAATATAAATCATGTTCAATACGCTCCTCAATGGAGGTATCCCCTCTTAAGCCATTTACCTGAGCCCAGCCTGTAATTCCTGGCCTAACTTGGTGCTTAATCATATAGCGTGGGATTTCTTCTTTGAATTTCTCTACAAAAAATGGTCTTTCTGGTCTTGGACCAACCACTGACATATCCCCTTTTAATACATTATAGAACTGCGGTAACTCATCTATACTGGTTTTGCGAAGTATATTTCCCCACCAGGTTTTTCTTGGGTCATCCTTTGTGGTCCATTTGTCTTGTTCTTCTTCATCCGTTTGAACCTTCATGGAGCGAAACTTATACATATAAAAGGTTTTTCTATTCATACCCACCCGTTCTTGTTTGAAAAGAATAGGTCCCTTAGAAGTTAGCTTAATCATCAAAGCACTGAAAAGAAGCAGCGGACTAGAAATACAAAGTGCAAAGATAGAAAAGACAATGTCAAAGCAACGTTTAAGTAGTGCAAGAAATATGTTCTCAAGAGGAATATGCCTGATATCTATAATGGGAAGCCCATCTAGATCATCTATGTATGGTCTTGCAGGAACATATTTATAATAGTAAGGAATGATATGGGTTTTTACACCCGCCTTTTCACAACAGTTAAGAATGTGACCTAGTTTTGATATTTCCGTGTCATCTGATGCCACCATAACAATATCTACATAATGCTCTTCAAGGAGTTTGTCTAGGTCCTCAACATCACCTAAAATGCGATAACCACAAAAGCCTTCGCTTTTTCTAATGTCCGATCGTACACAACCAACAATATTGTAGCCCCAGCTAGGGTGAGCCTTTAATTTCCCTATTAAGTAAGTGGCTGTAGAGTTGGTGCCAATGATTAAGCAATGCTTTAGGTTATAGCCCTTACTTCTATATCGCCGAAGTATAAAGCGTAGGCAGCCGCGATAGAGAATAGTTAGCGTGCCATTAAAGAGTGGAAATAAGATAAGTGTTTCTCTTGAGAAGTGCATCTGCTTAAAAAGGAACAATCCTACGATGAAGATTACGCTTGCAAGAATATTAGTATAAATAATTGCTAAAACCTCACTTGAAAAGGGCTTGACTCGCCTGGAAGAATACAAGTTAAACCAGCTGTACAAAAATAAATAAACAGGTAGGTTTAGGGAAATCATCTTCAGAGACTCGGATAAGGTGTAATAGGGTGAACCATTTTTAAGAACTAAAAATTTGAAACTATATGCAAGTATAAAGGATATGAAAAAAATACCAATATCTAAAATAGTATGTAATACATTAAAATACTTTTGATTTTCTCGAATCATAATAACCTCCAAACATAAAACATCAATTTATTATACCATAGAAGTGGAAAAGATGTCATATTAGTAGGAACAATGGAAAAAAATACAGCTAAAGCACTATGGGAATAATAGGGTGTAGAAAATACTACGAATAATATAGAATAATAGGTGTTGAAGTGGTATACTATCTTTAAGTAGGTATGCCTAAAATAGCCAAATATTATAGCATACTAGAATTTAAATACAATAGAAAGATAGATTTTAAAGAGGGAGTATGTATGGGAAACAATATCTCAAGTAGTAAACAAGCAAAGATGCAAAGACAGCGTGATTTAATGAATAAGATTTTAATGATACCAGTGTTTATTTTGCTAGCAATAGTGCCCTTAATTGTAAGAAAGCAAGATATCTATCCTGAAATGGCTGCTGCCGATGCCCTTAATGAAAGCGTAGTTCAAGATTTATTCTCCAATTACAAGGCTACTGCTATTATCGTGCTTTGCGTAGCTATGGTAATCTTAACTTTTTTAATGTATCAAAAGGACTTATTAAAGAAAGACAAATACATATTGATTTACGCTATTGGTGCAGGCGTGTTTTTAGGGGTTTCTTTTCTTGCAACCCTATTTTCTGATTATAGCGAAACCTCTTGGTGGGGAATTCCAGGACGTTCAGAAGGTTTTGTGATTACTGCTTGCTACATTATATTGATGTTTTATATGATGTATAGTTTTTGGAAGTATGATAACTATAAGGTTATTGTCGTAGCCCTATCCGTATTAGTAGTGATGACCACTATTATTGGTGCTTTCCAGTATGCAGGAAAGGACCTGTTTGTAAATTCTAATTTTGTGAAACGTTTAATTATGTCAAAAGAGGAATTTAGTCTATTAAAAAATGTAGAGAACACAGTTGGCGATCGAACTATTTATGGCACCATGTACCACTATAATTATGTGGGGTCACTTGGTGCAATGATGGTGCCTTTATTTGCTTCCCTAGCCTTTTTTGTACAGGGGAAAAAGAAAAAGCTTTTCTGTGGTATGATTACGCTTTGCGCGATGTTTGTTCTTTTCGGAAGCACCTCACGTGCAGGCTTTATAGGACTTATTCTAGCGCTTATTGTGGGCAGTATCCTTTTTGGTAAAAAAATTATTAAAAAATGGAAAGTTACCCTTCCCGTTATGCTAGGAATAGTAGTTATCATAGTAGGGTTTAACTATGGTACAGGAGGTACTATTTTTAGACGTATTCCAACCTTGGTGAATGATACTATTGGACTGCTAGCAGGCTCTGACGAAAGCTTTGATTACAAGGAACATATTCCAGTAAAAGATGTCACTACAGAAAATGGAAGTACCTATATAACTTTACAAACAGGGACTTTAGTAATTAGTCAAGAAAATGGAGACTTTATATTTACAGATCATCAAGGACAAAGCGTGACATATACACTTAATGACACAGTATATACCACACTAGACGAACGTTTTAATAATGTGAGTTTTGAAATAATGCCTGTACAAAGTACGGCTGGAGCAGAAGTACCTAATATTGTTATGATGAGTGTGAACGGACAAGAAGCCTTCTTATTTAAAGCAGATACTATGGAGGGTGTCACTATGAGTGATAGTTATCCTGTTCAGACCATTCAAATAGATTATCCTGATACAGTTGGCTTTAAAGGCAAGGAAAAACTCGGTTCAGCCAGAGGTTATATCTGGTCTAGAAGTATTCCGATGATGAAGGATACCTTCTTAATCGGTTATGGGCCAGATACCTATGTAATCAAATTTCCACAAAATGATTTTCTAGGGAAATGGTGGGCTTATGATACACCAAGAATGACAGTAGACAAAGTACATAGTATGTATTTACAATATTTCATCAATAATGGCGGTCTTGCGTTAATTGGCTTTTTAGTGCTGGTAATTACTTATATTGTGCAATGCTTTAAGTTATACGCATTTAGAGGTATATATGAGGATAAGGAAATTATAGGAATAGCCACCTTCTTAGCTGTTATAGGCTATCTTGGTGCTGCCATCTTTAATGATTCTGTGGTTTCTATAGCCCCTATTTTCTGGATCTTACTAGGAACAGGTATAGCTATTAATTTTATGATTAATAAGGAAAGCGATGCTAATCGCAAACGATTAGCTCATGCGACCATTGATATGAAAACAAGAAAGCAAACTGCTTAAGAAGTCAAAGCGATACAAGTAGCATAATCATAATGGATAGGGAGGTAGTATAGTGAAAGGTATAGTATTAGCAGGCGGTTCAGGAACAAGATTATATCCTATAACGAAGGCAGTATCTAAACAAATATTACCTATCTATGATAAACCGATGATTTACTATCCACTGTCTACCTTGATGTTAGCAGGTATAAATGACATTCTAATCATCTCTACGCCAAGAGATTTGCCAGTCTTTCAGGAATTATTAGGTGATGGCAGTGCGTTAGGTATGCGCCTTAGCTATGCAGTGCAGGAAGCCCCAAGAGGACTTGCTGAAGCTTTTATTATAGGTGAAGAATTTATTGGAAGCGATAAGGTAGCGCTTGTATTAGGCGATAATATTTTCTACGGGCAAGGTTTTACAGGAACGCTAAAGGAAGCAGCATCGCTTAAGGAAGGCGCAGTTATTTTTGGGTACTATGTCAGTAATCCAAAGGATTTTGGCGTTGTTGAGTTTGATAGAGAGTGGAAGGTACTTTCTATAGAAGAAAAACCTAAGATGCCCAAGTCTAATTATGCAGTGCCAGGACTTTATTTTTATGATAATGAAGTGATTCAGATTGCTAAAGGGATTACACCCTCAGCTAGGGGAGAACTGGAGATTACAGCCATTAATGAAGCTTATTTAAGAAATGGAAAGTTACGTGTAGAGTTATTTGGAAGAGGTATGGCATGGCTAGATACAGGTACATGCGAAGGTATTACAGAAGCAGCAGGTTTTGTCCAAGCCATTCAAAATAGACAATCATTATATGTGGCATGTATAGAAGAAATTGCTTATCGCCAAGGCTGGATTACTAGAGAAGCTTTAATAGAATTAGTCAAGCCAATGGCAAATACAGCGTATGGCAGATATATGCTTCAAATTGCTAATGAAAAAGTAGTACGATAAATAGACTGATTTTAATTAGTTCATTTATGACGTTCTACGAAGCTGAAATAATGGAGGAACATCATGAAAAACATTTTGGTAACAGGGGGAGCTGGCTTTATAGGAAGTAATTTCATTAAGTATATGCTAGCTACCTATGACTATAACATCATTAATCTGGATGTACTAACTTATGCAGGTAATCTTGAAAATCTAAGTGATATAGAAAAAGATCCACGATATACCTTTGTTAAGGCAGATATTAGAAATAGAGCGGTTCTTGATAAGCTATTTCAAGAAAAAGACATTGATACTGTCGTTCATTTTGCAGCAGAATCCCATGTGGATAGAAGTATTGAAGAACCAGAGCTTTTCTTAAGTACGAATATCTTGGGTACACAAGCGCTTCTAGATGTTGCAAAAATACACTGGAAGCTAAATCCAGAGGATAAGTATTGTCAGCAATATAAAGAGGGCGTCAAATATCTTCAAGTATCAACGGATGAAGTTTATGGTACCTTAGGTGGAGAAGGGTTGTTTACTGAAACAATGCCTTTAGCACCTAATAGCCCTTACTCAGCTTCAAAGGCAAGTGCAGATATGATTGTGCGCGCTTACTATGAAACCTTTGGTATGCCCATTAATATTACAAGGTGCTCAAATAATTATGGTGCTTACCAGTTCCCCGAAAAGCTTATTCCGCTTATGATTAATAATTGTCTAAAGGGTGAAAAGCTTCCCGTATATGGTGATGGGATGCAAATAAGAGACTGGCTTTACGTGGAAGATCACTGCAGTGCTATTGATGCGGTTTTGCATAAAGGCAAGTTGGGAGAAGTTTATAATATTGGTGGAAACAATGAGAAAGCCAACATAGAAATTGTTAAGCTTATTCTTAACGAACTTGGAAAGCCGGAGACGCTTATTGAGTATGTGAAGGATAGACCAGGTCATGATAGAAGATATGCCATTGATAATAGTAAGATTACAAGGCAGCTAGATTGGAAGCCAAAATACCAGTTTGAAGAAGGCATAAGGTTAACGATTCAGTGGTATTTAGAACATCTAGAATGGATGGATAAGGTAATTAACGGTGAGTATTTGGACTATTATAAGCATATGTACAACAAAGTTTAAAATGAAATATAGCTTAAGAAAGATAAATCTATTGATAATTGAAGGAGGACAGTATGACTGAACAGAATCAAGAAAAAGATCTGCTAGGTGTATCGGCAGATACCAAAAAGATAGAATTATTACTAAGACAAGGGGACATAGAGGAAGAAATCAGCCTTGTTGACTTAATAAAGAAGCTATGGAATGGAAGAAGGCTCATTATTCTTATGACCATTATTGGGCTTGTAGTAGGTATGCTAGGTGCAACTACCTATCAGGTGGTACTTAATCCTGTTGTAGCTACAACTTCCACAGGACTTAGAATTTATGTGGATACCACAACGGTTGATAAAAAGGATCTTGTACAATACGTAGCAGAGTTTGATATCAAGAAGCTTAAAGATGAGGAAGTCTTAAAGAAAGCAGTTGAATTAGCCGAGCTTACAGAGCGTAATGTTGATCTAAAGCAATTAAAGAACGCTATTGAGATTACAGACACACCGCTTCAAGATACTCAACCAATAGATGGTGGTATTAACAAAAATTATACACTTGAATTAAATGTAACAAAGAGTATGAACGTGAATGCAGAAGAAGGCCAAAAACTTCTTGATAGTTTGATTGAGAGCTATAAACTATGGATTATAAATACATATGTTCAAAAAGACCTATTGGTGGTTGGAACCAAGTATCTAGACTTAGCTGACTTAGATTATATAGAAGTGATTCGTATTATGAAGAGCGACGTAAATAATATGCAGCTTTATCTACAAGATAAAGTAAGGGAAGCTTCTATTGAAAACGAGCATATATTTGATGAAGCCATTGCAAAGGTAGATGTGTTTAAAAAGAGCAATTTAAAAACGACAGAAGATCTCATTAATGATTATTCAATTGCCAAGGATTCTAGTAGATTACCTTATGAATATGGCTTGATTATTGAAAATATTAGGTTTGAAAAAGAAAAGCTAGAAGCCAAGATTAAAGCACAGACAGAAGTTATGGAAGCATATAGAGACAAGGAAAGCATTGTGATTGTGGATGATCAAGGGAACTATACTTATCCAACACGAAGGGAATTAAAGACAACGTATGATGCCTTAACTGAAGACTTAATGAAGAAAAAGGAAAATCTTATTGATCTTGAATATGAGATTGAAAAGTATACAAGATTAAAAGCTAGGGTTGAAGGTAAACAAATCACAAATCAAGCAGGAACCAAGGAGCTTGAACAAGTGGTTTCTGAAAATGTACAGAGCTTAACTCATAAAATGCAAGAATTAACCGAGAAAATTACAGATACGATGAATACCTACTACGACGTAGAATTATTAAAATCAAGCGTAACACAAGAAGAAATAGAGGTAGAAGAAGATAGCAGTATCATAAAAATGATACTCATTATAATGGTAATGGGATTATTAGGTGCCATGTTAGGC
>JAEXBC010000155.1 GCA_023457875.1 Bacillota bacterium
TATTACAGCAAGTGACTGTGAAGGGGCAGGAGAAATGTTTAGGGTAACCACACTTGACCCTATCAACCCACCTAAGACAGAAACAGGAGAGGTGGATTATAAAGAGGACTTCTTTGGTAAAATGGCAAGCTTAACGGTATCAGGTCAGCTTTCAGCAGAGACCTTTGCTATGGCCTTTAGAGATGTGTATACCTTTGGACCCACCTTTAGGGCAGAGAAGTCTAACACACCACGTCATGCAGCAGAATTTTGGATGATTGAGCCAGAGATTGCTTTTGCAGATCTAAAGGATGATATGCGCTTAGCAGAGGACATGGTTAAGTTTGTGATTAGCTATGTGCTTGAAAATGCTAAAGAAGAAATGGCATTCTTTAACCAGTTTGTAGATAAGGGCATCTTAGAAAGACTTCAAAATATAGTAAGTGCTGATTTCGGTCGTGTAACCTATACTGAAGCTATTGACATCCTTTTAAATAGTGGTAAGAAGTTTGAATATCCTGTATTCTGGGGGTGCGATTTACAGACAGAGCATGAGCGCTTCTTAACAGAAGAGCACTTTAAAAAACCAGTGTTTGTCATTGACTATCCAAAAGAAATCAAAGCCTTTTATATGAGAATGAATGAGGACGGCAAGACTGTAGCAGCAATGGACTTACTTGTTCCAGGAATTGGTGAGCTGATTGGTGGTAGCCAAAGGGAAGAGAGAATAGATGTACTGCTTGAGCGAATGAAGGAACTTGGGCTTAATGAAGAAGATTACTGGTGGTATTTAGACCTTAGAAGATTTGGTGGTACACGCCATGCAGGTTTTGGACTTGGATTTGAAAGATTAATTATGTATTTAACAGGTATGACAAACATTAGAGATGTCATCCCATTCCCAAGAACCACTGGTTCTGCGGAATTCTAATAAAAGAAAGATAGTCGGTAACAACTTTGTTTTAGTGAAAACAAAGCTGTTACCGATTTTTGCTTTTCTCTACAGGAACTAAGCTTCATTTCTGTGAGGAACGATCGAAACTCGTTTACTCAAACTTAAAACAGGAGTTACATTATTTGTATAGAAAATTTGAAATATATACCTATTTATTGTATAATCATAATAATTTATAATTATGATTTATAATGTAAGGGGGAAACACCTTGTGGGAACTTGTTGATGATGGAAAAACCATATCTGATGTTGGCTGTGATGGTGGGATTATTTTAAAAGATGAAGAAATGACTGGAGCAAGGATAACCCTTGAAGAAGGCAGTATCATTGCTAAGTTTTCGATTACCTGCGGAATATATGGATTAATGGTTCACACGGTATGTGCAGGTACTGAAAATGAGGCACTTTTAATGTATGACAAGATGAAGGAAGAAATAGAATGGTTTATGAAGCAAGATTTTGATGATGAACAAAATATAGAATGGTGTGAAGCGTTTGTCAACAAGTATTAGGAGATTAAAGTGATTTATAGATAGAGGGAATTGCCATAATGACAGATTATATTAAAGCACATAAATTTAGCAGCAACCACAAGGAATCTATCCAGAAAGATCAGGAATGTGGTTGTTTCCATTCTATATTGAAAAAGCTAAATATCCCCTATAAAGAGGAAGATGGCTTATATACGATTTATGGATATACGAACGCAACGCATCAATTACAGTAAAAGGAAGTTACATGAAAGAATTAGTTGAAGAAGGTGTATGTGAGAAAAATATGGAGGGATAGAATGTGATTATACAATTAAGTGAAAGGCAACATGAACTATTGTATAGAGAAATGGATAAACAGAATAAGAGAGAGGACGTGGTGTTGAAGTTTTATAAATATTTTTTGGTAATCCTTACTGCTTTATTTATTTTGCTTGGGTCACTAATTGCTAAGCTTTTATTTATTTTGCTTGATCTATATATAATGTTTGTGTATAAAAAAAGTGCCGAGATGAAAAAACTGTATAGGCAAAATAAAGAAATTCATTTTCAGAATAAAACTTATTTAGTAGATAAGAGGAATGATTATAAACTGTTCACTGAGACTTCAAGGTATACGGACTCTGATGGAGATAGACATATACGTGTAGATTATAAGGTTTCGCTGCTTACAGAGTTAGGAGAGACCCGAGCCATAATCTCAAAGAAACTTTATATCAAAAATAAGTTGAATAAAGATTACTTATACTTCGTGTGGATAGATGAAGAACAATCTGAGAAACCTACAAGCCTATATGATGAGCAGAGAAAGGATGTGAGAAGTCCTTATTTAGTTTTGAGAAATCTAGAAGAAGAGTCTTAATAATACATATCTATCATTATGTATTGAAAAATGCATTGCATAAATAGATAGGCTATAAAATTAGTATTTAGTTTTATAGCCTATCTATTTATGCGATTTATATACTCTGCTTATGCTATAACACACTATAGATAAACATTTTCTGTATGGTTTATCACAAGACAAGGCAGTTGACGAAGATATTACACAAGCACATTTTTAAAAGTAATAAATAACATTCATACATTTGACGGACGAAAAGGCATTAAAGAATGGCTTTTTATCATAGCATGAAACACATATTATACAGAGTATAATCGCCAAAAAATTTTCTTGCCTTACGAACTTGAGGACAAGGTGGATGGTAAAGCTAATGTTTTGAACATTAAATGAGAGTTTATGTATTGTATTTTAGTCCTACGGGTGGTACAAAGAAGGTTATGGATACGATAAGTTCAGCTTGGGATTGTGAGAGAATAGAAATTGATTTGTCAGATATAAACGATTCATTATCTGATATCGCCTTTGAGAAAGATGACATATGCATTGTTGCAGTGCCAAGTTTTAGTGGGCGGGTACCGCAATTTATTATACCGAGGTTGAAAATGATAAGGGGGAATGGTACTAGAGCGATTCTTATAGCAACCTTTGGAAATCGTGCTTTTGATGATGCACTTATTGAATTAAAGGATACCTTTAGCTTTGCAGGTTTTCGGTGTATGTGCGCAGTGGCAGCTGTTACGGAGCATTCAGTTATGCCTACATATGGGAA
>JAEXBC010000156.1 GCA_023457875.1 Bacillota bacterium
TATCTTTTTTAATGGAATAGCCAAAAGTCCCCAATTCTTTTCCTAAACTTAGGTAGCTCCCATGGGAATAGGCTAATAACTCTGTGGCATTTAAGTGAAACTTACCTTTTTCATCTAAATAAGCTTCATCAATATACACATCAAGAACCTCTGCTAAAAACATATGGTGAGAACCTAATGCTTTAATTTCTGTGGTTTTGCAAACAATATTAACTGGACTTTCTTCAATCATAGGGCAAGTAGTGGTCTCATCGCTTACGATTGTAAGATGCATTTCTTTAAATTTATCTACATCTCTTCCACTTTTCACCCCACAATAATCCGTTGCCCTCACTAACGGTACGGTAGTAAGGTTAATCACAAAATAGCCTGTCTCTTTGATGATATCGTAAGAATAACGAGAAGGTCTGAGGGAAATGTAAGTCATCGGTGGATTCGTACAGATTGTCCCAATCCAACTGACAGTAATAATATTGGCACGCTGCCTATCTCCACAACTCACCATGGCCGCTGGAATCGGATAAATCATATTTCCTGCTTTCCATTTTTGCTTGTGTATTTTTTGTTTTACCATACTCTTATCGCTCAATTCTTTCAAAAGTTTTATTCTGTAATCTCTACGCGGTTTCCATCAGGATCGGCTACGCTACTTTCAAAATAGCCATCTCCCGTTTGTCTAGGTGGACTATATAATGTATAACCTGCTGATACAATTTTGTCTGTAAGTGCAATAACAGCTTCCTTACTCCCTACAGAAAAGGCTATATGACTCCACCCATTAGTTTTATCAATCACTTCCCTGGTTACTAAATCGGTATGGTGCATAATTTCTAAACTTGCACCACCCTCAAAACTAAGGAAATAACTTGAAAAACCCTTTTCATTTTTATACAAAGTATTACTTTTTCCACCGAAATAAGTAGCATAATAGTCTCTAGATTTTTCAATGTCAGTCGCATATACCCCAATGTGTACAATACTGCTTGCCATAGTCAATTCTCCTTCTATTCATTTATTTTTACTAGATGCTCCATCTCATATCAAGTCTTGACACCACTTTTTCCTTTTTTGATATACATCAGTATATCATGCTAAAAGAATTTGTCTACATTAAAACCACAAAAGTACCTACTGCCCAACCAATTAAATTAACAGTCATATGTATGATAACGGTTGAAGCAAAACTTTTCTCATTCTCCTTGATGATCCCAAATAATATGCCCATCACCATAGCATAAACCTTTTGTAAAGGCACTTGATGCAAAACGCCAAATAAGACAGCCTGCACAATAATGGCAATGTCTAGAGAAAACCCCTTTTTTAAATAGCCTTGAATTTTATTCCTAAAGAGATACTCCTCAACAATGGGGGCACCTATTACAAAAGTCAAAAATCTTTCAAGTGGCTCCCTGTCAGTAAATAAATTCTCAATTTGTTTGTAACCAGGAAAGATGGGAGCAAGCAATAAATTAATCATGGCACAAGTAAAAAAAGCCCCTACCCCTATTAAAACATATTGAAGAATTTTTTGAAAAGATAGCATCCTTTTATGTGGGTTATGCACGTCGCTATTCTTTTTAGTTAGGAATAAAACACCTAATAAAAATACGGCTTGACTAGCTAAGGCTAATGCATAACGATGCATTTGTATATAGTGCATATCATCTATCTTTACTCCCTCTATCTTACCCACAATAAAATAAACCAGCTGAGCTGAGATCAGGTACCACCCTACAATAAGTACGGATTTAAATATTGCCAAGCCTTTTTCATATACTGTTTGTTCCACCTTTACCTCCATTTTATAATAAATAGATCTGTATATAGAAAAAGAAGGGAGACTTTCCTCCCTCCTCTACTCATTTTGCTTTTTATATCTCTTGTTACTTTACTGCCGCGTTTTTGCTCATCCTACACTTAAGTCTTACTTAAATGTTTCTTGGTATAACCCTTGTCAGCAAATGCTACGCTTACTTGTGTTCCTCTTTTTCTGGCTTTGGAAGAAGCACTTTATGAGAAAGGTTAATGCGTCCTTGTTTGTCGATTTCAATGATTTTTACTTTAAGTTCATCACCTACAGCAACCACATCTTCCACCTTAGCTACACGTTCATGAGATAGCTGCGAAATATGCACAAGTCCTTCTTTACCTGGGGCAATCTCAACAAAGGCACCAAAGTTCATAAGGCGCATTACTTTACCAGTAAACTCTTGACCTTCCTCAACTGGTTTTGCAATTCCCTCTATCATTTGAATAGCCTTTTGTGCTTTATCCTTATCAGCTCCGCAGATAAAGACGCGTCCATCATCCTCAATGTCAATTTTAACGCCTGTTTCCTCAATAATGCGATTAATCATTTTACCCTTTGGTCCAATGACTTCACTAATCTTCTCTGGATCAATATTGATTTGTGTAATAACTGGTGCATAAGGTGATAGATGATCTCTTACAGAAGGAATAGCCTTTAACATAATTTCATCTAAAATATATATTCTTGCCTTCCTTGTATTTTCTAGGGCACCCTTAATAATCTCTGGGGTAAGTCCTTTAATCTTCATATCCATTTGAATTGCTGTAATTCCTTTGTGCGTACCACCAACTTTAAAATCCATGTCTCCAAAGAAATCTTCAAGTCCTTGGATATCAGTAAGTAATACAAACTCATCATCTGTCTGTCCAGTAACCAGTCCTACAGATATACCCGCAACAGGTGCTTTGATAGGTACACCAGCAGCCATCAAGGATAAGGTGGAACCACAAATACTTGCTTGAGAAGTAGAGCCATTTGAGCTAAGTACTTCGGATACTGTACGAATAGCATATGGGAATTCTTCTTCTGATGGTAATACTGGAACTAAAGCTCTTTCTGCTAAAGCACCATGTCCAATTTCACGACGTCCAGGTGCACGTGGAGATCTAGCCTCTCCTACTGAATATGGAGGAAAATTATAATGATGCATATAGCGTTTTGATACTTCAAGTTCATCTAAACCATCTAAGGTTTGCATTTCAGACAAAGCAGCCAAAGTGGTAATTGTAAGGACTTGCGTTTGCCCTCTAGTAAATAAACCTGTACCATGTACACGAGGTAAGATATCTACTTCTGCAGCTAAATGTCTTATTTCATCAAGTGCACGACCATCTGGACGTTTTGACTCTTTTAAAATCATACGTCTAACTGTTTTCTTTTCAAATTGATAAAAAGCCTCTTCTAAATAAGGCATACATACTTCTTTTTCTTCATCCGTTAAAGCATTTACTACTTGTTCCTTTAATACCTTAAGCTGCATTTCTCTTACCTGTTTATCATCAGTAAAAACAGCCTCTTCCATTGCCTTATCACCTATGTGAGAAGTAATTTGGGTATAGATATCAGCTGGTACAGCAAATTTAGTATAGCTGCCATCTTTTGCTTTTCCACAGTCAGCCTTAATTCCTTCAATAAATTGAACAACTTGTTGATTAAAGTCATGTGCCTTCATAATGGCATCATACATCACATCTTCAGGTACTTCATTAGCACCTGCTTCAATCATCATGACCTTATCTTTTGTTGAAGAAACAGTAAGGGCTAAATCAGATTTTTGACGTTCATCTTGATTAGGATTGAATATAAGTTTTCCATCTACCAATCCAACTTGAACAGAACCAACAGGTCCATCAAATGGGATATCTGAAATATCAACCACTAAAGAAGCGGCAATCATAGCTGTTACTTCTGGTGCACAATCTTGGTCTACTGATAATACAGTAGTAGTGATGACTACATCGTTACGGTAATCCTTTGGAAAGAGTGGACGCATAGGTCTATCAATAACTCTTGAAGTTAAAATCGCTTTTTCAGATGGTCTAGATTCACGTTTAATATAGCCGCCTGGTAATCTTCCTACTGAGTAAAACTTTTCTTCATAATTTACACTGAGAGGGAAGAAATCTATTCCCTCCTTAGGTTCCTCCGCTGCTACTACAGTAGCAAGAATGACTGTATCTCCATAACTCACCATAGCTGCTCCGTTTGCAAGGCCAGCCACTTTTCCAATTTCAACAGAAAGCTTTCTTCCTGCTAAATCCATTGAATAATTTTTTACCATTTGTATTTCTCCTCTCATAATATCATTTGCTTTTTCTAGGAGTTGCCATCCTCAATATCCTTATCTGAAGAGAAACCAATGTTGCGCAATCTTATAATTTGCCTATTTCTAAGCCCATTATAACATTGCACAAAATCTATCATTTCTCCAGGAATTTATGATAATGGCAAAAAAGAGCGGAAAACTCCGCTCTTTTTATTATTTTCTAATACCAAGCTCTGCAATAATTGAACGGTATCTTTCAATATCAGTCTTGATGAGATAATCAAGAAGACCTCTTCTTTTACCAACCATCATTAATAATCCACGACGTGAATGGTGATCTTTTTGATGTGTTCTTAAGTGCTCTGTTAAATGATTGATTCTTTCAGTAAGTAATGCTACTTGTACTTCTGGAGAACCAGTATCATTTGTTCCTCTTCCGTATTTTGCAATAAGTTCTTGTTTGCGTTCTTTAGTCATTGTAATGACCTCCTATATTTTTTATTTTGCCAACTACCAAGAGTGGGTCGGAGCGTCCCTAATCTGAGTAGTGGTATACAACACATAGTAGTATAGCATATCTTTTATTCATTTGTAAATAAGTTTATTGAATCAAAAAACTGCTTATAAATTGCAATATTAAATGTCCGCTATTTTAAATAAAACTAATAGTGCAAGTACCTTTCATTTTCATTAGCTAGTTTGGCGTAGCGAACCATTTATAATGAGAGGTGCATATGATAGCCTGCATTGGTGGCTTGCATCATGGTTTTTATGAGGCAGGGCACTTATGCAAGGAAATCATTTGCACAG
>JAEXBC010000157.1 GCA_023457875.1 Bacillota bacterium
AGGTAGTACCGATGCTGAGTGAAAAAGAAACCTTGGTATTTGATAGTAGCATCAATGTTACGCTGGGACAGTTTGATTCTCGTACTTCATCCGCGGCGGCTTCTTATGGCATAATTGGTGGAAGCTGTGGCCCTACTGCTGTGTTTATGGCCCCTAGAAAAGAAAAGACTACCAAGGGAAGTTGTTTTTCAAAGCTTTCTCTTGAAAAAACAAATAGCCATACCTTTGTTATAAAAGACATGATCATTAAGCAGAGTCCAAGGCAAGAATTTGAATACCACAAATAACGACCTTTTCTTTATTTATTTATTTCCAAAAAAATAAGGGACTATCGCGAAATTACTAATGATTAGCCCCGAACGAATAAAAGAGCGATAAAGCTAGTATCCAAGTTAGCTTTATTGCTCTTTTTAAGTGTTTGTAAAGTTGCTTATTTATAAGCTATTTATGGATTTTGCAACAGCTCTTATGTGTTTTTTAGCCTTATGCTATAAGGCAAATTCTCTTATGTACTTTTGACAGACTTCAAAGGACTATTTGCTAAAGAAAGAGATTTAGTATATGGGATACCACAAAGCATACCACAAATCCAGATAGGGCAGGAAGAAAGAAGGCGATTAGGGTCCACTTTAGGCTTTGAGTCTCCTTTTTGATTGTTAAGCAGGTGGTAGAACAAGGCCAGTGCATTAAAATAAACAATAGTGTGCAAAGAGCAGTTATTGGCGTCCATCCGTTAGTCACTAATAACATTTTAAGTTCGGACAGATTATCTAGGGCCATAAGATTATTTGTTGAAAGGTAAGTCATGATCATAATGGGCACCACAATTTCATTGGCAGGAAAACCCAATATAAAGGCAAGTAAGATCACTCCGTCTAGGCCCATAAGTCTAGCAAAAGGGTCTAAAAAATTAGAGCAATGTATAAGAAGAGTAGCTTCGTTAATACTCACATTTGCCATAAGCCATATGACTAGACCAGCAGGGGCAGCTACAAGGACAGCCCTTTTTAAAACCTGAAGGGTGCGGTCAACAAGTGAGCGAATAAGCACTTTCCCAATTAGAGGTTTTCTATAGGGTGGAAGCTCCAACGCAAAGGAAGAAGGGAGCCCCTTAAGTATGGTTTTTGAAAGCATAGACGAGGTGAAAAAAGTCATCAGTATCCCCAGCAAGATAACGCCTGCAAGTAATAGCGTAGAAAATAGTGATTCAAAGGGATAAACTACAACGCCAACAAAAAACATTGAAATAATTGAAATCAGCGTAGGAAAGCGTCCATTACAAGGCATAAAGCTATTTGTAAGGGTAGCAATAAGCCGCTCTCTTGGTGAATCTATAATGCGGCAGCCCACAACACCGACAGCATTACAACCAAGTCCCATACACATGGTGAGTGCTTGTTTGCCACAAGCCGAGCATTTCTTAAAGGATTTATCCAAATTAAAAGCAACCCGAGGCAAATACCCTAGATCTTCAAGTAGGGTAAAAAGAGGGAAAAATATCGCCATAGGCGGTAGCATAACGGCTACAACCCAAGCAAGCACACGATACATACCATAGATGAGCATTTCACAAAGAACGGTGGGTACGCCAATCAAACATAATCCGTTAAACAAATGTTCTTCCATTCCAAAGAATAAGTTATAGAGCAAAGAAGAAGGATAGTTTGCACCTGCAATGGTAAGCCAAAGGATAAGGATTAGCGAAAGGAACATCGCTGGAATGCCAGTTATTTTGTTGGTAAGAAACCTATCTATTTTTCGGTCCCTCTCATTATTATTTTTTGTGTTAATCACTACATCCTTACATATTTCTTCAGCCTTATGAATCAGTGTGGTTACAATTTGATCTTGAAGGGTTTCAGTAGAGATGCCTTGGTCGTTTAAATACATTCTACTGTTATTTAGCGCCTGTGTAAGCGCCTTATCACCATCAAAATCATAAGTAGTATATTGCCTAAGGGCCTTCAGAAAGGATTTATCATTTTGAATAAGTCTGAGGGCAATCCAGCGGGTATTTAAGTGATAATCTATTTTTCCTTCAAGGGTAGGCTCAACCATTTTAATCGCTGTTTCAATCATTTGGTTATAGTGTATTTTAAGAGTCGAAGAAGAGGTAGCATCTTTATGTAGTGATTTTTCAACTTCTAGCATCAGTGGCTCTAATCCTTGATTTGATCTAGCACTGGCTCCTACTACGGGAAGTCCTAATTTAGAAGAAAGAAGCTTCAAATCAACGGATATATGCTTTTTCTTAGCTTCATCCATTAAGTTAACACATAGCACTACATCGTCTGTAATCTCTAAGATTTGAAGAACAAGATTAAGATTGCGTTCAAGGCAGGTAGCATCACATACAACAATCATCGCATCTGCCTTGCCAAAGCAAATAAAGTTTCTCGCCACTTCCTCCTCAAAGGAATGAGGCATCAACGAATAAGCACCAGGGATATCTACTAAAATGTAAGAAATACCATCTTTTGTATATGAGCCTTGAGCCTGTGTGACTGTCTTTCCTGTCCAATTTCCTGTGTGCTGCTTTAACCCTGTAAGGCTATTGAATACAGTACTTTTACCTACATTCGGATTTCCAGCTAAACCAATGATGTATTCTACTTGGCTCGCTTGATTAAGGCTTGAAGCTTTGCTATCTGCATTAAGGCGAGTAG
>JAEXBC010000158.1 GCA_023457875.1 Bacillota bacterium
CTCCAACAGTTAATATGCCATTCTTTGAAGATTTAACAGGAGAATCTGAGCAGATCATTGAAGATGGCGATTTAACTCCAGACAAAATTACATCTAAAAATGATGTGGCAGCAATCATCCGTAGAGCAAAGATGTGGTCAGCTACAGACTTGGCGGCAGCTTTAGCAGGCAAGGACCCAATGGAAGCTATTGCAAGTCTTGTATCTGGATTTTGGGCCAGAGATATGCAAAAAGAATTAATTGCTATTCTCAATGGTATCTTTGGAACATTTACACCTGAAGGTGGTTCAGCTACAACGAGATTAGCAAGTAACCTCTTAGACATTTCAGGAGGTTCAGGAGTAGCAGCGAAATGGTCAGCAAGTGCCTTTATTGATGCACAACAATTATTAGGTGATGCACAAGCACAGCTTACAGCTATTGCAATGCACTCAGCTACATATTCTAATTTGAAGAAGCAAAACTTAATTGCTACAGAGCATCCTAGCATGGATGTTTCATTTGAAAGCTATCAAGGGAAACGAGTCATTATTGATGATGGTTGTCCGGTAAGTGGAACAGGAGTAAATCAAATCTTTACATCTTATTTGTTTGGTGAAGGTGCTATTGCACTAGGTAATGGTTCACCAGTCGGTTTTGTACCAACTGAAATTGACCGTGATAAGAAGAAAGGATCAGGTGTTGATTATCTTATCAATCGTAAAACAATGATTTTGCATCCTAGGGGCGTTAAATTCACGAATACTAATGTGGCCAAAACAGAAGGCCCAAGTAGAGCTGAATTACAAGATGCTTCAAACTGGTTACCAGTGTATGAACCAAAACAGATTCGCATTGTTGCCTTTAAACATAAGATTGGCTAGGAAGTGGTCAATATGGCAGGTTTAGAATTAAGTAAGCTGAAACAATTATTAGGGATAGGTATTGCTGATCAGAGTAAGGACTTTATCCTTCAATTCATTTTAGATGATGTTGAAGGTAAAGTCCTTGATTATTGCCATATAGATGAAGTGCCCAGCGTATTAAAGAATATATGCTATAGAATGGCTATGGATATCTATAGAAATGAGACTTTAGGGCAAGAGGAGCGAGAGGTAGTTGTTTCTAGTATTAGCGAAGGAGATACTTCAACATCATTTAGAGCAAAGGAGCAGGATAAAACTTATCTTGACTCTATCCTCAAAGATTATAGACCGCAGCTTAATAGGTACAGAAAGCTGGTGTGGAAATGATAGAGGCTATTAAGAAAGCAAGGGAGCAATCAAGAAGAGCCATTGAAATGCTTTATGAGCATACTTGTACAGTAGTTGAGTATGATAAAGCCAAAGATCCAATAACTAAGCAGACGAAATTAGCTGAAAAGATAGTTTTAGAAAATCAACCTTGCAAGTTATCATTTTCAACCGTTAAAGCATCCAGTCAAACACAATCAGCTAATGAGGTGCAACAGATTATTAAATTATTTGTTGCACATGGGGTTGAGATTAAGGAAGGTTCTAAGATTATTGTTATTCACAATGATAAAACCAGTGAATATAAGAATAGTGGTGTTCCTTCTATATTCCCTACGCATCAAGAAATCGTATTAGAACTGTTTAAGGGGTGGTCTTAATGGCAAGATGGGGAAACTGTGATTTTAGAGAATTGCAGCGATTACAAGAAAAGATTGATAGGTTACAAGGGGAAGATGTAAATGCTTTTTGTGAATCGTGTGCTAAAGAATTGGCAGCAAGATTATTAGCAAAGGTAATTAGACGTACACCTATAGGACAATATGAGGCTGGAAGTGGTAAAACAGGTGGAACGCTTAGAAGAGGCTGGACTGCTAAAAGCCATCAAGAAGCTCAAACTGGAGGTACCACAAATGCTAAAACATATGCTAATTCCTTGCAAATCACAAAGACAGGAGACACCTATCAAGTTGAAGTAATTAATCCCGTTGAATATGCTCCATATGTAGAATTTGGACATAGAACTAGAAATCATCAAGGATGGGTACCAGGACGCTTTATGCTTACTATTTCTGAAAAAGAACTAGAATCACAAGCTCCAAAAGTCCTTGAAAGAAAATTAATGCAGTATTTAGGAGAGATATTTAATGATTAATGAACTAATTATAGGTGTTTCACAAGCACTAGATACTGCTTTTAGTGGTGTGGAAATACATATTGATGAGATAAAGCAAGGACTTGTTGAGCCTTGCTTTTTTATTATGTTGTTAAAGCCAAAGCAAGAGCAGATGCTTGGACAAAGGTATTATAGAGAAAATTCCTTTGATATTCACTATTTCCCTAAGACAGATAACACATCCGAAATTAATAACGTAATTGATAAGCTTATGGATACTCTAGAGTATATTAATTTTGATGGTGGATTACTTAGGGGAACTAACATACACAGTGAAACAGTATCTGGAGTTTTGCATTTCTTTGTAGAGTACAACTTCTACACAATTAAAGATAAAGATAAAGTTAAAGATCCTTATATGGAACGATTAAAGGTGAAAGGCAAGGTGAAAATGAGTGAGTGAATCTAAGTTGACTAAATCAAAAGAACCAGCTAATGAAGCGTCATTTACAAAGTCACAAATTATAAAATCTAAAAAATACGTTCATCAAACAGATTTACTTAATGTAATTCTAGAAGATGGCAAGAAGTACACTATTAAACAAGTTGAAAAGCTTGTTGATGAGTTTATGAAGAAAGAGGTGAAATAGTATGGCTTTAGGTGGAGGTGTCTTTTTAACACAAAACAAAAAAATACCTGGTACATACATCAATTTTGTTAGCGCTGCTAGAGCAAGTACTAACATTAGTGACCGTGGTTATGCGGCTATGCCATTGACATTAGATTGGGGACCAGACAATGAAGTATTCACTGTAGAGGTGGCAGACTTTCAGAAAGAGTCGTTAAAGATTTTTGGATATGACTACACTTCTGATAAGCTCAAAGGGCTTAGAGATTTATTCAAGAACATCAAAACACTTTAAGCCAAAAAGCTCAATAGTAATGGTGTTAAGGCATCAAATACATTAGGTATTGCTAAGTATAAGGGACTGAGAGGAAATGCTATTACAGTCAAGATTGAAGCAAATGTGGATGATGAATCTAAATTTAATGTTACAACATTATTTGATGGAGTCGAGGTTGATACTCAGGTGGTAGCTGCTATTGTAGATTTGAAGCCTAATGATTATGTGTGTGAATGGAAAGCTTCAGCCGCATTGGAAGTTACAGCGGGTATGCCTATGACTGGAGGTACCAATGGTGAAGTCACAGGTACCGATTATCAAACCTTCTTAGATAAGATTGAATCTTATAGTTTTAACACTTTAGGATGCTTGTCTACAGAAAGTACAATTAAGGACTTATTTGCGCAGTTCACAAAGAGATTACGTGATGATATGGGAATTAAGTTTCAGACAGTACTGTATAACCACGAGGCAGATTATGAAGGGGTTATCAATGTCAAAAATGCTGTAACTGATGCAGGAGAAATTGAATCATCTGCAGTCTATTGGGTTACTGGTGCTAGTGCTGGATGTGCAGTTAATAAGTCAAATACCAACAGGAAGTATGATGGTGACTTTGTTATTAATGTAGATTACAAGCAAAGTCAACTTGAAAAAGCAATCGAAGAAGGTGAATTTGTATTCCACAAAGTAGGTGATGAGGTTCATGTTTTAAATGATATTAATTCATTTACCAGCTTTACAAAGGACAAGAATGAAGACTTCTCAATGAATCAAGTGGTTAGAGTATTAGATCAAATAGCCAATGACATAGCGGTACTTTTTAACAAGCAGTATATTGGCAAGGTTCAAAACAATGTTGCAGGTCGTATTGCATTTTGGAATGATTTAGTAAGTTACAATAAAGAGCTTGAACGTATTCAAGCTTTAGAAAATGTTAAGAGTGATGAAATTATCGTAGAGAAAGGTAATAGCAAAGACTCAGTGGTGGTAACTAATCCAGTAACGCCAGTATGTGCTATGGCCAAGCTTTATATGACGGTAGTTGTATCCTAAGAAAGGAGGAATGAGAGATGGAATTAGATTTACAATTCTTTGCACAACAAATGCACGCTAAAGACACGGTGTCAGCTTCTCTTGCAGAATGTTTTGTTACTATTGAAGGTAATAGATACAACTTTATGCAAGCGATTAACTTAGAAGCTAAGTTTGAGAAGAATAAGACTGAGGTACCCATCTTAGGGAAGACAGGAAAAGGTAATAAGGCAACGGGGTGGAAGGGTTCTGGCTCAGCTACATTCCATTACAACACTTCTATTTTTAGAGAATTGCTTGTAAGGTTTAAGGAAACAGGAGAGGATGTCTATTTTGATATTCAAGTAACCAATGAAGATCCCACTTCTAGTGTGGGACGTCAAACAATCATTTTGAAGGATTGTAACTTAGATGGGGGCATTCTTACAAAGTTTGACGCTGATGCAGAATACCTTGACGAAGATATAGACTTTACATTTGAAGACTTTGAAATGCCAGAGAAATTTAATATTTTAGCAGGTATGCAATAAGGTGCTCTATATGAGTGCCTTATTATTTTAGAAGGGAGAATAAAACATGAGTGGATTAAGTGTATTTTTTGCAGAGAATGTAGAGAGGGATGAAGTAATCAAATATGTCGCTTCCAAACGATTTAAAGATGAGAAAGGCAATCCTGTTGAATGGCAAATAGGCTGCATTACGTCTGACGAAGATGAGGCTATTAGAAAGAGTTGTACTAGAAAAGTGCCTATTCCCGGGAAGAAAAATGCTTATATGCCTGAAACTGATTTTGAAAGCTATTTAGGTAAACTTGCGGTTAGATGTATTGCTTATCCTAATCTAAATGACGTAGATCTTCAAAATAGCTACGGTGTTATGGGTGCTGATAAACTTCTAAAAACCATGCTTAAACCAGGAGAATATCAGGACCTATTAAAGAAAATCCAAGAAGTTAATGGTTTTGATGAGACTATGGAAGATTTGGTAGAAGAGGCAAAAAACTAATAGAAGGAGACGATAGTGAAGCTAACTATGCTTACTATTGTCTCCACAAGCTTAAGATGCTACCAAATGAATTTTTATCCTTACCAAGGAAGGAGAAAGCATTTGTAATAGCCTCTATTCAAATAAAACAAGAAAATGATAAAAAGAAATTAAAAGAAGCAAAAAGGAAAAGAAAGTGAGGTGCTTCATGGCTACGATTAGAACAGCTATACAGTTACAAGACAGATTTACACCAGTTCTCAGAAGTATGAGTAGTGCACTCAATATGACTCTTAGCAGCTTTGAAGCACTTCAGAGAGCTTCTCATAATGCAGTGGATACAGCCAGTATACAATCTGCTAGGCAATCATTAGCTCATGTTGAGGTTGGCATTAATGAAATAGAACAAGGGATACGTGAAGCCAACAGCCAGCAACAACAATTTAATAATACTGTTCGCAGTGGCGGAAGTGCTATTGATGGTATGGCAGGAAAGATTAAAGCCATGGTGGGAGCTTATATTGGCTTTAAGTCTTTGCAAATGGGAATGGATGCAACTGATATATATGCTAGTAATAATGCAAGATTGTCACTTCTTGTTGAAAAGCCTAAGCTTCCCGATAACGCAACAGAACAAGAGTCAATAAACGCCAGTATGATGGCTACAGCGGAGTTACAGAATAAAATATTTGAAGCTGCACAGAGAAGTAGAAGTGAATATAATGCAAT
>JAEXBC010000159.1 GCA_023457875.1 Bacillota bacterium
TAAGTAGGACTACCAATGATCAGGGCGTCTGCTGAACGAATCTTGCTGGCAACATAATGTCCATCGTCCATAGGAAGGATACATTCACCATTTGGTCGACACTTCATACAACTTTGGCAAGGACTAATCTTTAAATCATAGACGTGTATCCATTCAACAGTATGGTTTGCATCTATTCCATTTTCAATATGTTTCATAACATTAACGGTATACCCATTTTTCCTAGGTGAACCATTTAAAAATAATATCTTCATAACTGAACGCTCCTTTTAAAAGTAATGTATACAGAAATATTTTAGAATACGCATATTAATGCAACAAGAGGTGTAATTATCCTGGTATAATTTCTACCATGTTAGGAGAACAAATGTGAATATAGAGAAACAGAGATATTTAGAATTGGCAGATTTTTTAAAAACAAGAAGGGCTAAGATTCTACCTTCTCAAGTTGGACTACCTTCAGGAGGACGTCGCCGAACGCCTGGCTTAAGACGTGAAGAAGTCGCTCAGCTTGCAGGTATAGGACTGAGTTGGTATACATGGCTTGAACAAGGCCGACCGATTCAAGTCTCTACGCAGATACTCGAAAGCTTGGCACGTGCGCTTTTGCTTGACAGACAGGAGCAAAAACACTTGTTTACATTAGCAAGGCAGTCACTTCCGGTTGAACTGATGACTTATGAGGGGTTTGTAAGCTCAAGTATTCAAAATGTACTAGATAGTTTGGTACTAAGTCCATCCTTGATTATGGATCAGAGGTGGAATGTGATCGCATGGAATAAGGCGGCGTGTTTAGTATTTGGAGATTATAGTAAAATGAATATACGTAATAAAAACATTGTATGGAATATGTTTACAAGTAAAGATTATAGACAATTGTTTGTTGACTGGGAATTTCATGCACAGAGTATGCTAGCACGATTTCGAGCAATATGTGATCACTATATAGAGGATCCTTGGCTGGACGAGTTTCTTAATGAATTAAAAAAGCAGAGCGAAGAATTTGACTTTTGGTGGTCCAAGCATAAAGTAGAAAGCATTAGTGAAACAAACAAGAAATTAATGCATCCAGTTGTGGGAGAGATTATATTTGAATTTAATAGTTTTGGGTTATCAGATAATGATGGACTAAAATTAATGGTAAATACGCCATTAAAAGATACGGATACAACTTCCAAAATGAAAATATTACTTGACATCTAATGATTATTAGGAGGAGGGACTATGGTTCAAGGAAATAAATTATATGAATTAATAATAAGTAAAATGCAAGGCTATTCAGATACGCTATTAGGTATAACAGATATCTCCTATTCAGACTATTACAGTCACTATAAATGTGCTTTGGTATTAGCAGTTCCTCATAAAGAAATGATATCTTTGAAGAATTACTCAGAGGAAAAACTTGAAGCAGCAATAGGTACTGCTCGTGACCAAGTAAATAGGATTGTTTCGGAGTTAACTAGCCTATTTCAAACTCATGATATTAAATATTATGTACCACCCATAGCTCAGTCAGATGAAGAAAGTCTGATCGCACCATTTTCTTTTAAATATGCAGCTGTTAAAGCGGGTATCGGATGGATTGGTAAAAATGATGTTTTAATTACAAAAGAGTATGGCCCGAGAGTAAGACTATCAGTTATCTTGGTAAATGGTGATTTGCCTATAGGAGCACCTATTACCCAAAGTATGTGTGACAAAAAATGTTTTCTTTGTATAGATGTGTGTCCATATAAGGCTTTAAAAGGCAAGCAGTGGGATATAAATAAACTTAGAGGAGAATTAATAGATTATCATTTATGTAATATAAAAAGAAGTGAGTATTTGAAAAAGCATTTCAGAAAAAATGCATGTGGCCTTTGCATGGTAGTATGCCCGTGGGGCGTTAAGGATGTAATAGTAGACTTATAACTCACAGGCAATTAATTTAAGTGTAAGTTTTTCCAAGTTGAACGCGTTTTTCTAAATAACTCTCAATACGAGAATAACAGGTTTTCGTTTTTATTATTTTATTTGTTAGAAATATTTAGTGCCAAGTTTATGTTTATGTTTATGAATTACTTATTTGAAAAAGTAATACTTGCAAGACATTATAAGGATTATTGCCGTATATTAGATTAAAGATTGGGGGCCAACCATAATGAAAGATTTTCCTGATTTTATGAAAAATAGAAAAAATCAAGTACCTAGTAGTCAACAGAACACGGAGAATATTGAAGGATATTATTATGAAGGAGCAGGAGGTGGTCAGATGGCTTTTTGGACTTGCTATTCCGACAAGGAGTCAGAAAAGCATAAGCACGATTTTGACGAATACACAATCATAGTATCAGGGCAATACACAGCCTGTTTTGAGGACAAAGAAATTATTCTCAATCCAGGAGATGAATTATTTGTACCAGCAGGAACCATTCAGTGGGGTAGATGCATAGCAGGGACTAGATCAATCCATGCTTTTGGCGGAAAAAGAATAAACGGTTAGTTTATAGTAGAGGATTTAATGATGATAAAAAAAATAATTTTTTCTAGTTTAAGTATCATTCTTATTATATTGTTTTTTGTGTACTTCATGCAGCACATATCAAAAAACAGTGCAGAAGTTATTGTGACAGGTAAAAGCGAAGCAGAATTTCTATCGGATGCATATTTTGCCGATTTAGATAAACTATTTCGAGAAGTAAAAATAAAAAACGATAAATGGTATATTTTTGATGGTTCGAAGAAAGTTGCGGCAGAAGCAGTGATTCATCAAATGATGAGTGATTTAGAAAAAAATCCAGATGCTTTAGTAAATCATAAAAACTTCAATCAATTCTTTGAGACATTTGATCAAAATGTTAGAGAACTAGATGATATTACAGAAGATATACATTTCTTTAGAAATACATTAAATGCTTACAGTGGAGCTCCAGATAAATTAGATGATATGCTAAGTTTAGCTGCTAGCGGTAAGTGGAAATTATTTAGTGCAAAATTCCATAAATATAATTACGAAGAGACTAATGGCGCATTAAATGTTAAATTTCTATCAGCGGACGGTAGGTTTGAGGCTGTTTATAATAGGGGTAGCGAGAAAATGGTTGTAGATCCTGCAAATATGGGAACATACAATTATGCGCCAGGTTCATTAAATCCAATCGCGTATTACAAGCATAATAAATATGATAAGAAACCTTGGGAAAAGTGGGGTAATATAAAAGGATTTTCATACGAGGATATTATTCATTTAAAATCTGAATATGGGTCAGACAAAGCGAAAAAGAATGATGAAGAAATAGAAAAATTGATAGAACAAAGAAAAAGTGAAGATAACCAAGAGCGTTCACTCCAAAGAAATATTATACAAGATTAAAGGGGCACGGATATGATTAAAAGTGTGATGTTTGATTTAGATGATACCATATTTGATCATAAATATAGCAGATTATGTGCATTGCTGGATCTAAAAAGTAAAAATAAATTTTTATCGAAAGTCCCAATAGAGAAGTTAGAAAGAGAACATGAGATATTACTTGTAGGAAATTATACAAAGGTGTTGGACAAAGTTCTAACCATTAATGATTCTATGATAGAAAGAACCTTTTTGCTTTTTCAAAATTGTGGTATTAGGATCACAGAAGATGAAGCAGTAAAATATACAGATATATTCAGACAAGAATATGAGAATAATCGAAGAGGCATCCCTGGAGTTAAAGAACTATTAATGGCATTAAAAAAATCAGTTAAAGTTGGAATTGTGAGTAATGGAACATATGACATTCAAATGGAAAAGGTAAGAATCTGTCAAGTGGAGGATTTGATTGATTTTATTATTCTGTCGGAAGAGGTTGGATTTAGAAAGCCAGATAAAGCAATTTTTCAGAAGGCACTATCAAAGTGTAATGCTAAACCTGAAGAAGCTATTTTTATAGGGGATTCGTGGAATTCAGATATAATTGGAGCTTCCGACTGCGGAATAAAAACAGCATGGCTTAATCGATATAATTATAGTAATCTCAATGATGGTTTAGCATATGAAATTCAATCGTATGAGGATATTGCTGGTATTTTGAATTATATTCAAATGGCAATGTAATGTTAAATTGATAATTTAAAGGAGGTTGTGTTAGATGAAAGAGTATCTTGAATATAAGGATAAAGACAGTTCTAAATTTTGGCAGATTGAGTTAAATGACTGTGTTATTGATATAACTTTTGGAAAGATAGGGACAAGTGGAAAGCGTTTAAAAAAAGAATTGCAAGATTCACAAAAGGCCTCTTTGTATTTTAGACAGGAGGTTATCAAAAAGCTAAAAGAAGGTTATAATGATCCAAAAGTTCCGATACTTACACTGGAAAATACAATTTATTATCATAACAATAAGCCTTTTAAGCATTATGACAGAGTTGAAGGCATATATTATTATTCTACTAAGGAACGAATCATTTCTAGCTGTAAGCATTATCTTTATATCTGGTCAAAAGATGGCATTTTATTAGATACCTTTAAGTTTAATGAAGAGAAGCACTTTTTTGGTGATGTCTTTATTAGGCACATTGAAAATACATCTCAATTTTTATTTTACGTTAATAAGATGGATTATGACCATATGTATATTTTCGATTTAATGAATGATTCTTTTAAGCTAGCCTGTGATAAAGATATTGAAATCCCTTTTGAAGGATATGATCGTGATATTGATTTAGATGACAAATATATTTATCTCGGTTGTTCGAACGGATTTATGTTACTAGATCATGAGTTAAACACAATCGAAACATTAAAATCTCCATACAAACAGGAGGATTCTAATGGTATAGCGGTTAATGCTAGTTCGCAATTAATTGCTTTTGTACAATGGACTGAAGAGCGATATGAAGAAGATACTGTAACGATAGTAGATATCACAGGTAAGTTCATAAGTGAATTTAAGACTTGGGTACATAATCAATTTGGACATGCAATATCCTTTAATAAGGAAGGTACGCTTGTATATATCGCATCTACAAATGATCATAAAATAAAAGTGGAACTGTGGAATCCGCAAGATGGTACGTTAGTAAAACAGATGTCTAACTCCAAAGATTCAGGTGATGTAATGTCTTTTTGCCTGTCAAAGGATGAGAAATGGTTAGTAACGCGAAGTGCTGGCATAGCTATTAACTTGTGGAATTTAGATCAAGAAAGAGTTGATTGGGTAAGATTAGATCAGAATCTTAGCGGAAATATATGTTTTACAG
>JAEXBC010000160.1 GCA_023457875.1 Bacillota bacterium
CTTCTAGGCTTTCTCTTGATAGCTTCTCATCGCTTAACTGGGCAATGCAGGGATGCTCTTTTGAGCCACAAACAGGACAAGGTACATTGTCCTCTAAGCTTTTAGCAATTTCTCCCGCTTGATTGGTAAGCCACTTTTTAAAGCTTTGCCTATACTCATTGTCATAGCTTTGATAAAGCTTTTCCTTCTTGTCAATGCATTGCTGGTGCTCTTCTAATTGAAGTACTACTCCTTTTAGCTGCTGATATTTAACTTCTCTTTCGTCCTTTAATTTTAAGATATCAAGAGTTTCCTTTTGCTTTATCATACACACATTAAGGCGTCTTTGAAGGTCTTCCTTTTCCTTAAGCTTCTCTTCATTTTCAGTGATTTGTTGCTTTAAGGCTTCTATATCTTGTAGGAGCTGATTATACTTATGGGTTGCCTTAATGGCTAGTTCTTGCTCTTTTTTCATTTCCTCCCGTTTTTGTTCTAGCTGCTCCACCTTGGGCTGATAGAGTTCTAAACGACTGTAGCTTTTCTTAAGTAGTTCTATTTCTTCTGGAAGCTTTTCATTTTCCTTAATGCGCTTATTTTGCTCTATCAATTGTTCTTCTATTTTGCTAAGGCGCAATTTATGCTCCTCTAATTGCTGCTTATTGACCAAAAACTCCTCCTTAAGCTCCACCACAATTTCTTCTAAAGGGATGATGGGTAAGGTCTTATCCGTCTTTTTAATTTGCTCTTCTAAGGCCTTAAAGTGGTCTTGTTGCTGTTCTAAGTCTTTAAGCTCTTTTTCGCCTTTTTCTTTTTCTTTGACATATTCATATTGCTGATTAAGAAGTACTAGCTTAGATTGATGACCTACTAATTCCCTTTCTAGCTTGACTAATGCCTCCTTTGCCGCCTTTTCTTCCTTTTCTTTCTCCATACACCTTTCATTTAGCAAAGCCACTACCTGCTCAGCATTATGTATCACCTTTGTATTCACATAATCCATAAGGGGATCATCTTCCTGTAGTTCAATATTGCCTAAAAGGTTTTCATAAAGTAGCTGCTTTTCTTTTAATGTTTCTCTTGAAGAGGTGTAAATAAGCTCTAGGGCCTTTTCGACATTTTGATATATCCCTGTTTCAAAAATATCCTGAAGAATTTGCTGACGTTCCTTGCTACTCACAGTTAATAGCTCTCGAAACTTATTTTGTGCAATCATAATCACCTGTCTAAACTGGTTGATATTAAAGTGGAGTAGCTCAACAATCTTTTCTCCCACTTCATTGTACTTGGAGGATATTAAGTGATAGCTATCCTCTTCCTTCTTGTATAGTTCCACCTCACTTGGTATTTTTATCAACTTATCACTATTTCCTCTTTTGGCAGCACGCTCATATTGTGGTCTTCTAATAATGCGGTATTCCTGCTGCCTAAGTTTAAAGAAAAGCTCTACCTGAGTGATTGCTTCTTCATCTGCAAATTTACTGCGCATGGCTTCACCGCTACGTTCTCCTCCATTGGTTTCTCCATAGAGGGCATAGCAAATGGCATCCAAAATAGTGGTCTTACCTCCACCAGTTGGCCCATAAATAAGGAACATATTGGCATCTTGAAGGCAAGAAAAATCGATAATCTGCTCCCCTGCATAAGGACCAAAGGCAATCATTTTTAATATGCTAGGCCTCATATTTTCCCTCCTCAATCTCCTTAATCGTCGCTTGTATATAAGCCTTTTCTTCCTCATCAAAGGTATTTTCTCCAATGAAATCCAAAAACTCCATAAATACCTCTGTAATCGTCTTCTCCTTAGCTGACATAAAATCGGTACTATTAGTATTTTCGCCCTCTTGGGCACCCTTTTCTTCCTCCAGCCATTCACTTCCTAAGATATTAGGGTAAATATGTCTTAAGGTAGCTGTTGTATCTTGAAGGGGATTGCCCTCTACTTTCACATAAACATAGTCTTCTTTATGCATATCCTCACTAGCGCCAGCAATAATTTCTTCTAAGCTTCCCTTAATGATCCTTACATCTCTTTTTGGTGTTAAGGCTCTTTCCTCTATATCCTTTAACTGATTACCTTCAAGGGTTAGCAGTACATATCCCTTCTTTTGATTTGCCTCGGAGGTGGAATATTTCAGCAAGGAACCGCTATAGCGAACTCTTTGCCCCATGGCTTGTCTTTTGTGAAGATGTCCTAAGGCTGTATAAGTGAAATCCTTAAAGTGTTCTGCCCGCACCAAATCTGCTCCGCCTACCACACTTAGCCTTCTTTCAGATTCAGATAGTTCTCCCCCTGTAACGAAAGCATGGGCAACTAAAATAGTAGGAATTTCTCTTTGTTCTTCTTTGATTTTACTTACTAAATAGCCAATAGCCTCATCATGTCTTTTAATACTTTCATCTCCTGCGATTTCCCTTACATGACATGGCTCAATATAGGGAATCATAAAGACATCAATCTCTTGATCTTTAATATTTACAGTAATCTTTTGATAGCCCTTTTCGCACTTTCCTGTAATATAAAGATGCTGACTCATAAAGAGCTTGCTGCCAAAGTCAATACGTTCTCCACTATCGTGATTACCTGAGATAATCACGGTGTCTAGCTTATATTTTAAAGTAACCTGACTAATAAAATCATTAAACAATTCTACTGCTCCCTCGCTTGGAATTGTTTTATCATAAATATCTCCTGCTATGAGCAGTAGATCCACTTGTTCTTCTTCAATCACGGCTAGTAGCTGCTTTAATACAAAGGCTTGATCTTCAAGGAGACTATAGCCATGTAGACTTCTACCCAAATGCCAATCAGATGTATGTAGAATTTTCATCACTTCACCTCTTTTTCACTTCTTCGTGTTATTATTCATAGTATACTATTTCTTATAAAATAACTAGCCAAGAAATCTAAAACAACCACTATTTAGCATTCATTTTTTATATCAACTTATGTTATAATAAGGTTATGTAAAAAATCGGAATATGTGGGATTTAGGAGAAAAACAAATGAACTTAAATATGCAAATGAGCAGTTTTGATAAAAATAGTAAAAAGCGTAAAAAACGCTTATTTCAAATATCCATTGTTCTCTTAGCTATGCTTGGCGTCGTATACCAACAGCTAGGTATTTATTATGATGCAAGTCACTTAGGCCGAATGGGAAGGCTGGTTGATGTAAACGGTGTAAATATGCACCTTTATGAAGCTGGAAATAGCGATATTCCTATTGTCTTTGCAGCAAATATTGGTTCAAATGTACCTTATGTGGAAACCTATCTTCTCCATAGCAATCTCTCCTCCAAATATCATACCTTGGTCTATGACAAGCCAGGATATGGTTGGAGCGATATAACTTCTGCCCCAAGAGATATTGATACCATTTGCGATGAAATACATACCCTCGTGCATAGTGATGAAATTCCGGATGATGAAGATACTTATTTAAAACCCTTTGTATTTGTAGCCTATGGCATGGGTTCACTAGAAGCCCTTCGTTATGCCCAGCTTTATCCTGAAGATATTGCAGGTGTGGTCCTCATCGAGGGAGCCTCTCCGCAATTTTGCAAAGAATTTAACAATATTATGATTGTAGAAGCTTACATTACCAACGGTCTTCGTAATCTTGGTTTACTGCGTGCTATGGGGGAGACCAGCGTGGTAAATAATACGCTAAATAGTCATACGAGCTATCCTAAGAATTTGCAACTTCTTACTAAAGGCATTGGTCTTGAAAAAACATGGAATCGGAATATGATTGCCGAAAAACATAATGTGCAAAAAAATGGCGAAGCTGTCTTATCTGGTGGAGATTTGGGTGATATTCCACTACGCATTATTACCTCAAAAGCCAATACATATAGCACCTGGAGCGCAACCCAAAAATCCATGCTTTCTCTTTCAACAGATTCAAAGCAAATCTATATAGAACATTCCACAAGCTACATTGAGGCAAGTGATGCGCCTACTATCCTTCAGGTCATCGAAGAACTTACACAGCATATTCAAGAACTTAAAGACGATGAATAAAAAGAGGGCTATTGCACCAAGGATCTTGCGATAAGCTATTGTGCTCCTTTAATAGGCGTACAATAGCTTATCGTTTCATTCCTTAGTGGATAGCCCCATTTTTATGGATTAGAGTGTAACCACCTTTTCAGCTTGAAGGATGATATCTGATATTTCTTCCATATTCGTTATTCTCCCGACTTTTAACGAACGCGGACCACAAACATTGAATACGCAGGTACCGCATGCTAATAGTTCAACACCTCTTGTCTCTAGTGCATCTAAAACATCTAAATAATGAGAATCTCTGGTCACTAGCTTGACTCCGGAATTATAAAAAATAATCACGTCTGGCTTATCTATACTTGCTAGAACCTTCCTAAGAAAGGTTCCTAACAAAGTACGTCCAACCCCTTCGTCTCCCCTCCCCAGTGTATCACTGTTAATCAGGATAACATTTCTATACACCTTTTATCCCCCTTTTTTTTTGCCTTACTATATAATATGGCCTCTTGGGTAAATTGGTGTATTGAATTAATTTGATGCTTTTACTTGTGTCCAAATACTACTATAAACATCTATAATGTCTGAAGGATCATTAAACATTTCCATAAGCTCACCACTTGTAACTTCTTCAGGAGGATAAGCCACTTCACTATTTTTTATTTCCTCTGGAAGAAGCGCTCTTGCTGCTTCAATTGGTGTAGAATAACCGATATATTCTGCGTTCATTGCAGAAATTTCTGGTCTACATAAGAAATTGATGTATTCATATGCCTCCTCGACATTCTTGGCATTTTTTGAAACCACCATGGCATCTACGAAATAATTAGAACCTTCCTTTGGAATGGCATAGGCTAAATCAGGGTTTTCAGGAAGCATTACCATAGCATCTCCTGCCCATGCTAACATGAGGGCAGCTTCGCCATTAATCATTTTATTCTTTCCTTCATCCCCTACATAAGCAAGTACTAAAGGACTTTGTTCAATAAGCAGATTCTTAGCTTCTTCAAGCTCAGCCTTATCTCTTGTATTCATAGAATAGCCCAGCTTTTTGAGGGCAACCATAATCGAGTCTCTTTCACTATCATACATAAAAATTTGCTCTTTATACTTTTCATCCCATAAGATATCCCAGCTGTCCACCTGTTCTTGTACCATGGTTTTATTATATACAATGCCCATGGTTCCCCACATATAAGGCACAGCATATTCATTGTTAGGATCATAAGGTAGGGATTTAAATCGGCCATCCACATTTGCATAGTTTGCTATCTTATTCATATCTAAAGGTAGCAGCATATCTTTATGAATCATTTTTTCCACCATATATTCAGAAGGAAAAAGTACATCATAGCTTGTGGTTTCTGATTCTACCTTAGCATACATCTCTTCATTGGTTGCGTAGTCCGAATAGACAACCTTGATTCCTGTTTCTTTAGTAAACATTTGATTCACCTCAGGATCAATGTAATCTCCCCAGTTGTACACGATAACCTGCCTTGCGCTTTCACCATTTCCACAAGCTGCAGTAAATACAGTAAGTACTGCCACTAAAGCAATGCTTATATATTTTTTCATCTTTATTTTCATCTCCTTAGTTTTTATTTTTTGTTAATACCTTGTCTTAGCTTTGTCATAACTTCTTTTTAGCCTTGTCTTAACTTTATCTTAGTTTCATTTTAGTTTACTTTAGTTTTAATTTAGCGTTGCTTTAGTGTCATTTTAGCTTTGCTTAAGTTTTATTTATTCTTCTATGTCTTTATCTTTTTTTGTAGTTGACCTGAGGTTATTAACAATTAATATAGTAATAATGGTAATAAACATTAAGGTGGACACCGCATTAATCGTAGGGTTTACGCCCTTTCGTGCCATGGAATAAATCTTGATTGGCAAGGTATCTACACCCGCACCTGTATTAAAGAAGCTTACTACAAAATCATCAATTGATAAGGTAAAGGCTATGAAGCTCCCTGCAATAATCCCTGGCATAATCTCTGGCAAAATAACCTTTCTAAAGGCATACCAAGGGGTTGCTCCTAAATCTAGCGCGGCTTCATACAAGCTATAGTTCATTTGCTTAAGCTTTGGCATGATTGATAAGATCACATAGGGAATACAAAAGGTAATATGCGAAATAATGAGCGTAGGTAATCCGAAGGGTAAATGAATCACCTTATAGAGCATCATTAACGAAATACCTGTAACAATATCTGGGCTTAAGACCGGAATAAAGGTAATGTTCATAACAAAGGTCTTCATAGAACCCTTCATTTTATTAATCCCTATGGCAGCACAGGTTCCAATCACTGTCGCTACCAAAGCAGCAACTACAGCCACCGTAATGGTATAGAAAAAGGCTTGTTGAATACTCGTATCATTCATCATTCTTTGATACCAGTCAAAGGTAAATTCCTTCCATATAGGTAGCTTAGATTTATTAAAGGAAAAAATCATAAGTAATAAAACTGGGGCGTACATCACCAGCAAAATGATGATTAAATAAAAACGTTTCATATACTTCATCAAAACAATCCACCCCCTTTATCCAAGGTGCCTTTATTGGACATAATGCCTAAGGTAACAAGGACAACAATCATAAGGAGCATAGATACAGCACTACCAAATCCCATATCACCTGTTCTAGTAAACTGTTCTTCTATCACGTTACCAATTAACATTACCTTTCCACCACCAAGTAATCTGGTAATTAAAAAGGTAGTAAGTGAAGGCATAAATACCATAATAAGTCCTGTGGTCACGCCTGGCATACTTAAAGGCAATGTAACCTTTCTAAAGGTTGTAAGCCGATCTGCTCCCAAATCATAGGCAGCTTCTATTAAATGATGATTCATTTTTGCTAAAACATTATAAATAGGAAGTACCATAAATGGAAAGAAGTTATACACCATTCCAAAGATAATACCACCACTACCATACAAAAACTGTATACTTTGATCAATGACGCCGATAGACTTTAAAAAACTATTAATAGCACCATTATTTTCTAGAAGGTTTGCCCATGCATAGGTACGAAGCAGTGAGTTCATCCACATAGGTAGCACCACCAAAATCAAGATAATGCTTTTACCTGACATTTCCTTACTTGCTAGTATCATAGCCAGTGGATAGGCCAAAAGTAAGCAGATAATCGTACTTACTGTAGCCATCCAAATAGATTTCCACATGGCTTCAATGTAATACTTCTCCATGAATTTTTGGTAGTTGGCTAAAGTGAAGCTTCCCTCCACAAAAAAGCTAAAATAGACTATTAAAATAAGTGGTACCACCACAAAAATTGCTGACCATATCACATAAGGATAGGCAAGTGATTTTTTATTCATGTGTCTTGTCTCCTCTTCATGATGTGAATTTCTGCTGGATTAATCACCATACCTACAGCTGTGCCCACTGGTGACATGGTGGTAGAGTGCACCATCCATAAGCACTCAGGCGAGCGAATAAGCATCTCATAGTGTACGCCCTTAAAGGTTACGGCTTCTACTGTACCATGAATCATACCTTCCTTAACATCTACAATTTGAATATCCTCGGGTCTTACAACCACATCCACATTTTCTTCTTTCTCAAAGCCTTTATCCACACATTCAAAATCATGACTGTGGAAATGAACTAAATAATCCTTAAGCATAACGCCTGGTAAAATATTGCTTTCTCCAATAAAATCAGCCACAAAGGAATTTTTCGGCTCGTTATAAATATCTGTAGGTGTACCGATTTGCTGTATCTTCCCATCCTTCATAACCGCAATTGTATCTGACATACTTAAGGCTTCTTCTTGGTCATGGGTTACAAAGATAAACGTAATCCCTACCTTTTGTTGGATACGTTTAAGTTCCAGTTGCATCCCTTTTCTAAGTTTAAGGTCTAGGGCAGCCAATGGCTCATCTAGGAGCAATACTTCAGGCTCATTAACAAGGGCTCTAGCAATGGCAATACGCTGCTGTTCACCACCACTTAAGGAATCTACTAAACGTTTTTCATAACCAGATAGATTAACAAGGGCAAGCATTTCTTTGACCTTCTCGCTAATAAGTTTCTTGTCCATTTTTTTGATGTGCAGTCCAAAAGCAATATTCTCCTCCACATTCATATGCGGAAAGAGAGCATACTTCTGGAAAATCGTATTAATTTTTCGCTTAAAAGGAGGTAAAGCAGCAATATTTTGATTTTCAAAAAGCACTTCACCGCTTGTTGTTTCTTCAAAACCACCAATAATTCTAAGTAAGGTTGTTTTGCCACAGCCACTTGGACCTAATAAGGTCAGAAATTCGTTGCGTCTAATATACATATTAATATCATCTAATACAAGATGATCATCAAACTTCTTTGTTATATGCTTTAAATCAATGATATAATCTTTACTCGTTAATTGCTCCATATCTTTTATCTACTCCTTTAGAAACTTGGTGGTGTGGCAACCCAAAGTACAATGGCCTTGGTCTTGCCTGGATTTTGAAGATAATGATCACCTGTTGGTCTAAAATAGAAACTGTCGCCTTTTTTAGCTTTGTACTTTTTATTGCCTAGATGAACATATACATTGCCTGCAATAACATATCCAAACTCTTCCCCTTCATGAGGCGCGCCTACACTTGATTTACCGCCTGGCTCAATATAAATGAGAATGGGTTCCATATCATTTTTCTGTGCATTTGGAATCAGCCAGGTAATCATATTTTCATGTTCCTTATCTTCCTTTTCAAACACATCCTCTTTGGTAAATACTATTTTTTCTTGACTGGATTCATTGAAAAAATCCTTTAGATTTGTGCCAAGACATTCTAACATATCTATCAGTGTAGCAATTGAAGGTGAAGTTAATCCTCTTTCAACTTGGGAAATAAAGCCCTTTGACAACTCACATCTATCTGCTAACTCCTCTTGGGTAAGTCCGTTCTTCTTACGAAGCTGATTAATCTTTGCCCCTATATCCATCATAAACTACCTCCTTCAGGTATTTTATATATAACTAAACATTTTGTTTACATACATTAAACTCACTTAAAAATTATACCCATTTCTATGATAAACGTCAATATGTAATTACAATTATAAATAGTATCTAAACATTATGTTAATAACAAATTTACACACTAAAAAAAGAGGATTTCTCCTCTTTTTTAATGAATCTTCATTGCCCTGTTACTTTTTAGGTTTATTCCTCTCGTAGTGCTTCTACTGGATCTAATTTTGCAGCCTTATAGGCAGGATATACACCAAAAACAATCCCAATCACACTAGATGTACCTACTGAGAAAATAATCATTCCCATCGTAATAGAAGCCGTTATGGTAATGGCAGAAGCAATAATGATGCCGCCAATATAGCCCACAATTAAACCACTTATTCCTCCTAACAAGGTTAAGATTAAAGCTTCTATTAAAAACTGGGTGAGGATTTGCCTATCAGTAGCTCCTAAAGCCTTTCTTATACCGATTTCCCTTGTACGTTCACGTACCGTTACAAGCATGATGTTCATGATTCCTATTCCACCTACTAGAAGTGAAACGCCAGCTACAACGCCTGTGAACAAACTGAGTTTGTCTAAAATGTCATTATAGGTATCTGCAGCTTCCATCATAGATGCCACCATATAGATGCCTTCTTTTCCATGTCTCTTCTCAAGTAACTTCTTAATAGGTTCACTAAAATCAGCTGCCTCATAGTCTTCATTAATCATAACCATTGCTGTATAGGTCTTACCCTCACCCTCCATAAGATATTTATCTGCTGTTGCAAAGGGAAAATAAACGACAGGGTGAATATCTTCTATTGGAGCAGCTGAAGGGTAGACGCTCTTTGTTATTCCAATAATCTCAAAGCTTTGAACTTCTCCTCCTAGGGTAATATCTATACTCTTGCCAAGGGCATACTCAGGATTACTCATATTAAACATGATTTTAGAAAAGTTATCTTCTACAATAATCACATTTCTTCTTACGGTTTCATCTTGCTCAATAAACATACGACCATATTTAAGGTTCAAGGATTGTACCTTTTCGTAATCATGATCAAGACCGTAGAGAATCATCCTTTTATCTTCATTCTTATAATTACTAGCATATCCCATATACATTTCATGAGTGAGTATAATATCTTCAACCTCTGGAATCTGAGAGATCACCTCGAAGTCCTCTGGAGTCAGTAGATTATCTTCACTAAAATCCATACATGAAATTTGAATTGTACCTTTACCTACTCCACTAAACTCACCATTAACATAAATCTTAACACCTTCGCCTAAGCTTAGAATAATAATAACAGCACCAATCCCGATGAGCATACCTAGCATCGTTAGAAAAGTTCGTAGCTTATTACCCATTAGCTGACTTAAGGCATTTTTAATTGTCTCTTTCATTGCACTTTCCTTCCTTTCCTACTCTGCTCTTAGGGCTTCAATAGGATCAAGTCTAGCAGCTTGGTATGCAGGATATACACCAAATAGAATCCCAATTGCTATTGACGTTAACGTTGAAAAGAGTATCATACCTATTGTAAACTCTGCCATAATGCCAAAGTTACTTCCAATAACAATAGCGCCTATGTATCCTAGTAGCATTCCTAAAACACCTGCAATAAGCGTCAGCATTAAGGCTTCCACTAAAAATTGTAGTAATATCGCCTTATTGGAGGCACCTAAAGCTTTGCGAATGCCTATCTCTCTCGTTCTTTCCTTCACCGTTACTAGCATGATGTTCATGATACCTACGCCACCTACTACCAATGAGATACTTGCAAGTGCACTTACAAATAGAGTAAGAATACTCATAATGCCATCTACAATCTCTATGATTTGAACATAGGTCATAATGTTATACCCATCCTTTAGGTGATGCCTCTTATTGAGAATTTGGCCAATTTTTGTAGTGACTTCACTTTGGTCATATCCATCCTCAATGAGTCCTGCTATAGTTTTCACCGCACCACCTTGACCTAGAATTTGATCAAGCTTTGCGTAAGGAATATAATAGGTCTTTCTAGAAAGATTACTCTCTAGTTCTTTTTTTGAAACATTCTTTGGCGTAGACGTTTTATAAATACCTATAATCTGAAAGCTATAGGGTTGCTTGTTGATGGCAATACGTAATTGTTCGCCTACAACCTTGCTGTAATCAATATCACCATATAAGGCTTTAGCTACTACATCAGCTATCACCACTACATTACCGTCGGTTTTTTCATCGTTCTCACTAAGATTTCTTCCTACAAGGATATCCAGGGGTGAGATTTCATTTACATAGACAGGCTCAATTC
>JAEXBC010000161.1 GCA_023457875.1 Bacillota bacterium
GCTTTAAATCCAACACCAAATTTTCCAATTGTGGACTCGTCTTTTTTATTGGATTGAGCGACAGCTGTGATAGCATTGATATCACCTAGTTTGTTTTTTTCTTGGTCGTCTTTTTCGCTGTCTGGATTTGAAACCCAGAAGTGTTTTGTGCCGTTATGTTTGAAATAAAGTCCATTTTTTGCTAACAGAAACGAAGATTTTGTTGCTTTTACATCATTTGCGTTTTGCAAAAGTTCGTAAATAAAATGAGCTTGGTCACTATATTTATCACTAACACTGCCCCATATATTGCTAACAGCAAAGTCGTTCTTCAAAGTAGTTGCCGTGTTGTCCCTCTTTTTGGACAGTTTATCAAACCATTGTTTTTGTTCTTCTGCCATTTTTCTTTAATGTTACTTTATCGTTTTGTTTCCTAGCGTGGCATAAGTGGTTTATAAGCTGATAAATAAAGGTTACATGTATGAAGTGTTGGGGATTGCGTAAGATGTGTCATTCTGCCAACGCTTACGCTGATGTGCAACAATACACTTAATTTATCACTGACCCTTTATTTGTTATACCGCATGTTAGTGCCTGGCGTTCATTACAATCCAATAAAATCGTTTAATCCATTTAAAAATGCTTTTGCCTTTGGTGCTTCGGTTGACATTTGATAAGTATTAGCTTCTTTGCTTGATTTAAGCATATTATAACCTATTTCGTTGTTTACGATTTTTGAATATTTCAAACCAAAATCCTGAAGACTACACTTATCAACAACGGTAATATCAACAACACCTTTCTTTATAGCTCTTCTTAAAGCAGCATTGACATGCATATCGTTAAAAGAATAACCTATTATAAAAATCCTATCTGCATTTATAAAATCTTCAATCATTTTTTGGTAAAACTCATAAAATATATCATTAAAAATTCTATCTGGCTTATTATATCCTGTGATTATATTTGATGGTATAAAATCATTTTGAATAAAACTTCTCTGAACTTTGCTAATGCTGTAATCATTAGATTTTTCGCCAATTAGATTTAGCTTAAATGAACCATGTAAATGATAATAACAATCAACCTTGTCATCCTCAATAATTCTTTTCTCATCAATTTTTCCTGTTATTTTATCATACCCATCAAAAAAAGTTAAATTTGAAATATTTGGAACTAAATAATCATAATTCAAAGTATAAAACCTAACAATCCCCTTTTCGCCTTTTATTTGATTAAGAAATTGATTAAAAACTTTATTCAGTTCACAATAATCACTCTCCCCGACAATTTCATATTTCTCAATTTCTTTTTTGATTAAAAATGTAAAATGCAGATAAAGTTCATAATAGTAATACTCGTTCTCAACTAGTAGTTTTGAGCCAAAGGCTGTATCTAAATATTTGGCTTTATTATCGTTCTTAAGCGAATAGAAGTTTGCGTTTTTTGTTTCAAAAATTTGAAGTGCATCCTGTATTTTAGGTTCAATCAAGAAGAAATCAATTAGTTTAAAAAAACTGTCTGACATAAAAGATTGAGACCTTTTATGTTCAAATAGCAACTCAACAAAATGCAAAATTGTTTCAAAATTTGGAGTATGATATCCTCTGCGTTTTTCTTTCTGAATAAGTAAAAGTGAATAAATAAAATCGCCTATTGGTTCTCCTTTATCATTGATAAAAACAGAATCATGCCGTAATATATCTGTTAGTTTATCGGTAGTTGGAGCACCCCACGGTATTACAGCTCCAGCACCAGTCAATATAACATTTCGATTATTCATATTAATTGATAAAAGTAGATATATTGCAACTCATCCTCGCTTGGCGTTAACTTGTCTATAGCTATACAAAAGTCAATGTTACCTCTTAAATTATCCAAGGCTAACCCAACCTTGTGTAAGGTTAATCAATTACGCTCTAAAATTAGAATTTAATTCCTTAGAATCCAATACCTTCCCCTAACAAGTTGTTGAAAGTCAATTTGACTAAAGCCATTGTGACCATTGTGGAAGTGAATGCTATAGCGTTATTTAGAAATTGAGATATTAAACTTCGTCATCTCCTTTTCCTTGAGTTTGTCTACTACTTTGATATATGGTTTCATTGATTTGTAGTCGTAGTGGCCAGTCCACTCCATAATAACATGGGGTGGTATTCCCAGATAGAGTCCGTTGACAACGAATGTTCTCCTACCACAATGGCAAGAGAGAAGAGAATATTTTGGATGTACCTCTTCAATCCTTTCGTTCTGCCTGAAATAAACAATCCTCTGTGGAGACTTAATTCCTGCCTTGTAACCCATCTCTTTTAATGCTTCGTTCATCTTCTGATTGCTGACTACAGGCAGGGCGAGATTGTTCTTAAAACACATCTTTTTGTACTTATTCAGGATGGCCTGACTGATGTTGTTAAGTTCAATCTTTATCCCATCGGCGGTCTTTTGAGTAACGACAAAGATATGGTCAGGGAAGATGTCTGTTCTTCGTATTCTATAGGAGATATCACTTGCTATAGTGTAACGAACCTCTACAGAGCTACTTTATTAAAGAGACAGTGAGCTGTCTACATATTTTTTTATTTGTTCCCGAATGAATTTATTTTGATTGTCTGGTTCGACAAAAAACTCACTTCTAAATATTTCATCCATAGATTCAATTTTCAATAGCTGTTTTAACCCATTAATTCCTTTCTCGCTAAACACCAAATGACAAATAAAAGCCTGAATAATGTACTGTGGATTTGTCCTTTCATCCATGTAATAAAATTCCATTGGATTTGTAATGTTAATATCAGGATGTTTTGCAATATACTCATTTAACCTTTTTAGATGCTCTTTATAAGATGTCCCCATTGAGCCTCCATAAAAAGTGGCAATACCCTCTTTTAGAGGAGTATTTGGATAAATAGGATTTAAATATATATGAATAAACTCGTGCAAATAATTTTCATCAAGTCCCCAACTATATATAGATTTTTCTTGCTCATATGCTAGTCCTCCAGGATATTCCGAGCGGGCCATGTAGAAGTTAAAATCAAATCCTTTAATTGACTGAATTTCTCTGTTTGTCTTAGCAAAATAATAATCAATTTTTATCGGTCCTAGCCCCCATGCTTTTTCCAAATTTGTAATAGAGATAATTAGGCTCTGTGCATTAGTGAAGTTAAAAGTGTGGTATGAAGGATAATGAAAAGTTACATTTCTAATAGTTTTAGTTAGCCATTCTTTTGTTTCAATATTTTGATTTACTAAAAATTTACACCTGCCATTATCAATCTTTATGTAGTAGTTGGCAATAAAGTAAATAGTTGGGTTACTAAAAGAGTCTGTTGCTGCAAACAATACTTTAGCTTTCACCGTATCAGCTTTGGTATCTAAAGATATTAGGTACGGTTCCCCTAGCGTATAATTTGTTGTATTGCCAATCAAACCGATTGCTGTTTTATCCGGCAATCTAAATTTTTCCACATCTTCGGTATAAAAATATTTAGTATAGTCAACTTCATTATCCTCTTTGAAGTCTGTAATATATTTGTTGAAGAAGTTAATGGTCAATTTAGATTTTTCGGTTGTAGTATCTACACCAATGTTTATTCTAAGCTGTGCACTCATGTCTTTGAATAACAGCAATGAAAAAATTAAAACTAAATACTTTGGTTTCATTGATATAAATAGGTGTAGTTTAGCTGATTGTTGTTAAATTATTTGGTTTTCCAGTCCATCACAGACATTGCTTTAAAGTTATATGCTTTGTATCATTCAGCCTTTTCAATATACTAACATGTTTATTTCTTCTTTTTTAAATCTTTCAATAATTTTTTCTCGTCTCCTTCAAGCTTACGTTTCAACTTTTTAACATCTTCTGCTGGAGGCAGGTTTTCAGGAAATATACCTCTCTTTGTCAACATTTCTCTGACGGCAAGATTATTGTCAACATGCTCTTTTTCAATTGTTGATTGCCCTTTTAAGTCTTTATTTTGAACATTCAGACCAGTCATTTCAGCTGCTAGGTCTTTTGCTTTAATACTTATTGTAGGAAGAAAATCGGCAACAGGTCTGCTATCTGGCACGCCAAACTTGCGTTTTAGTGTATGGGTGTTTAGTCTGAATAATGCCTGATCCCCCTTGCTCCTTATAATAGCAAATCCTTGACTGTCTACTCCTCGTTCATAAAGTATTCCAGAAAGTTGTTTCTCTGTTTGGCTTAATTTCGCACGAGCTTTTACTCTTTCAAATTCTAAAATGCGAGCCTCAACCACTTCTGCTTTACGTGTTTGTATGGCGAAGTAATTTTGTGCAAATGCAATTTCTTCTTTTCGGCTATCTCCATTTTGAGCAATTAAGTAACATGCATATCTTGTTAAAAGAATGTCATCTATCTCTTTTTCAGCTCCTTTTGGCATTGGGATCGTTTTCCTGATGTCAGGAAAATGATAGTTATCTCTTTCTCCAGCATTATTGCACGCATCTTAAGCTTTCTGAATTACTTTTTCAAAATTCTCCCACTTACTATATCCTAATAATTCTTGTAATTCACGTGCACTCCAACACTCAATACCTTCAAATTCTGAAGCAGCAGCTTCAAATTGACTAAACAAGTTTTTAATTTCATCTGACTTCATCACCAATTCTTTTATGACTTAAAATTACTGAAATATTTCAAAGGTGCTATCTGAACTCTGGTGGAGTTGTCAAAATTATAGTTAATTATAAATCATATATATGAGGGGGATTGCCTTGCTGCGCGAGGCGTTCCCCGGGTGGGGGAGCCTAAAAAAACAATAAAAGCCTCGGCCTTTGGCCGTATAAGCAAAAGAAAAGACCGCTTTTGAGCTAGCTCAAGCGGTCTTTATTTTTTGCTTTACCCCCTTGGGGTTGGCTTTTATTGTTTTTGGCGGTGAGGGGGGGATTCGAACCCCCGGAACCCTTACGAGTTCGGCAGTTTAGCAAACTGCTGGTTTCAGCCACTCACCCACCTCACCAAAACCCTGCGGGGTTGGCCGCAGGGAGTGCAAAGATACAAATTCTTTTGAATCTGCAAATATTCTGAGCAGTGTTCGTTACTGCTGGGCCTTACTTCTGTGGTTTGGCGATGTTCTCGCGCATTTCTGTGTCGGCCTGAATGTTGCGGAATTTATAGTAGTCCATAATGCCCATGTTGCCGGAGCGGAAGGCTTCTGCCATTGCAAGTGGAATCTGAGCTTCGGCTTCGATTACTTTGGCGCGGGCCTCCTGGGCTTTGGCTTTCATCTCTTGCTCAAGGGCTACAGCCATGGCGCGTTTCTCTTCTGCACGGGCCTGGGCGATGTTCTTGTCGGCATTTGCCTGATCCATCTGAAGGACGGCACCGATGTTTCTTCCGATGTCAATGTCGGCGATGTCAATTGAGAGAATCTCAAAGGCAGTACCGGCATCCAGACCCTTTTCAAGAACCACTCTTGAAATAGAGTCAGGGTTTTCCATAACTGATTTATGAGACTCTGCTGAGCCGATGCTAGAAACGATACCTTCGCCTACCCGGGCAAGAACTGTCTCTTCGCCAGCTCCTCCCACGAGTTGTTTGATGTTTGCTCTAACGGTAACGCGGGCTTTTGCTATAAGCTGGATACCGTCTTTTGCAACTGCTGTAA
>JAEXBC010000162.1 GCA_023457875.1 Bacillota bacterium
GTTACATACTGATGGCTATGGTGAGAATGATCATAGTGCTATCGCTAGGTATTATGAAAAATTGGCAGGTACGCAAATTCGTAAATAGTAAAGGAGACTTTTAAATGTCAGCTAAATCATACCTTGAAAATTTATTCTCCCTTGAAGGGAAAGTTGTCTTATTTACTGGGGCAGCAGGTGGCATAGGAAGTGGTTTATGTGAAGGCCTTGCTAAGGCAGGAGCTACAGTTGCTTTATGTGATATTGACAAAAGCCGCTTAGATGAGCTAAAAGAAAAGATTGAGTCAGCAGGAGGAAAAGCCTCTTCACATATTATGAATGTCATGGACAAAGAGAATATCACATCTTGTATTGATGAAATTCATACGCAGTATGGGCATATTGATGTGCTTGTGAACTGTGCGGGCATCAACAAAAGGGAAGGCTTTTTGGACGTGGAAGAGGAGACCTATGATAGGCTTATGGCAATTAACCTAAAAGGTGTATTCTTAGTATCTCAAACCGTTGCACACTACATGAGAAAGCAAAATTATGGTAGCATTATTAATATCGGTTCCCATAATACGGATTGGGTGCTAGGCGGATGCTCTGTTTATGCAGCAACCAAAAGTGGCATCGTGGCCTTTACTAAAGCTCAGGCAGTGGAGTGGGCAAAATTCAATATCAGAGCAAATTGTATTAGCCCAGGACATATACAAACGCCATTAACTACAGCAACTTGGCAGCACCCAGAACGCTCAAAATACTTACTTGATAGAATCGCCATGAATCGTCCAGGCTATGCCGAGGATATTGTAGGCGTTTGCATCTTACTGGCATCAGAGGCTTCTTCGTATATTACTGGATGTGAGTACCGTGTAGATGGTGGATGTATAGCAGGTGGGCAACCTTGGCCTTATGATACAAAATATTAATAAAGGATAGGAAGAAAAATGAAAAAATGCGTAATCATTCCTGACTCGTTTAAAGGAACCATGAGTTCCATTGAAGTTTGTGAAGTAATTCGTTCAAAAGTAAAAACATTTTATCCAGAATGTGAAATAATAACTGTTCCAGTGGCTGATGGTGGAGAAGGTACGGTGGATTGTTTTCTTCATGCACTTCATGCAAAAAAAATCACCGTAGAAGTAGTGGGACCTTATAACGAGCCTATGGAATGCTATTATGCAAGGCATAACAATACAGCTATTATAGAAATGGCTCAAAATGCTGGCCTTCCACTAGTAGAAGGAAGAGAAAACCCTGCCCTTACAACCACGTATGGAACAGGCCTTATGATAAAAAAGGCTATTGAGGATGGCTGTAACAACATTATTCTTGGACTTGGCGGTAGTTGTACAAACGACGCCGGTGTTGGTGCAGCAGCAGCAGTTGGCGTTCGCTTCTACGACGAAGAGGATCAAGTTTTTCTTCCAACGGGAAATACACTTTCAAAAATCAAGCGGATAGATACCACAAAGGCGAAAGCATTACTTCAAGACATCAAACTTACTGCTATGTGTGATATTGATAATCCCATGTATGGTACTTCAGGGGCTGCCTATATCTTTGGTTTCCAAAAAGGAGCAGACCAAAAAATGGTGGAACAACTTGATGCTAATCTTCGTGCACTTTCAAAGACCATCATAGAAGATTTAGGTATGGATGTATCAGCTATTCCTGGAGCAGGCGCAGCAGGAGCTATGGGAGCAGGTGTTGTAGCGTTCTTGGGTGGTACCTTAAAATCAGGTATTCATACGATACTCGATCTGATTCAATTTGATGAGATGATTGAAAATGCCGATTTGATCTTTACTGGAGAAGGAAAGATTGACGGACAAAGCTTAAGAGGTAAAGTAGTCATTGGTATTGCTGAACGCGCCAAAAAGAAAAGTATTCCTGTGGTTGCTATAGTAGGAGCCATAGGTGAGGAGGCTGAAAAAGCCTATAAAATGGGAGTTAGTTCTATATTTAGCATCAATCGCGCCGCTATTGATTATGAGATTTCTAGACACCATAGTAAGGAAAATTTAGCAGCAACGATAGATTCACTCATGCGTTTTTATAAAATAGGTCAGTGCGGTGACGAAATATAAAATTTGATTTTCGTTATACTTTTTGCGGACACGTCAGTGTTCGCTTTTTTTCTACCTTAAAAGAGGCTTTTCAAAAATTGAGAGGAGAAATAACGATATGAAGATTAGAGCCAAGTTATCCATTATGATGATTGGAATGATATTATTTGCCATAGTGATTATGGGAGTATTTACACTTTTTAAGTCTGTGAACACAATTTCAACGATTACAGATAGCGTAATGCTTGATACAGCTAAGGATAAAGCACTTCTGATCAGCTCTATGATTGAGAAGGAAGAAAGAGCCATCGCCCTCATGGCAGAGCAAAAATTGGTGGAAGACCTCTTGATGAAAATACAAAGTGAGGATAAGACTGGAATAAATGAACTTCAGAAAACTTTGAAGGCTAAATTACAGCGTTTTCAAGAAGAAGCAGGGAATACCGAGCATATTTTTGTAGTAGATAGAAGTGGGAAGGATGTGGTAGATAGTGATACCAATCTTGTAGGGCAAAATTTTAATGATAGGAATTATACAAAAGAAGTTTTAGCTTCGGGGTTACCTGTAATCAGTGAAACATTAAAATCAAAGTCCACAGGGGCATATGTAGTTACCTTTGTTCATCCAGTAAAGGTCAATGAAGAGGTAGTGGGATTTGTTGCATCAGATGTGCAAGCAGATAGCATGATTAAGTATTTAGAAGAGGCAAAAATTTTGAATACACAGTCCAGCTATGCCTATCTGGTAGATGAAAAGGGAACGATGCTGTATTATCCAAACAAAGAAAAAATAGGATTGCCGGTGGAAAATGAACAAATTCAATCAGTAGTAAATCGAATTATGAGCGGAGAAGAAGTCGCTCCTGATTTTATAGAATACGATTTTGAAGGAACAAGAAAAACGGCAGCTTATAGTGTGATTCCCAAAACAAATTGGACGCTTGTTATAACTGGAGATTTGAAGGAGGTTATGACGCCTGTTTCACAGATGATGAGTTTTATCATAATCATTGCAATAATCAGCACTATTCTTGCGCTAGTGGTTGGATTCTTCTTTGCAAACAGGATTTCAGTACCTATTATCAAGTTGACACAATTAATAAATAAAACTGCAGAACTTAACTTAGAGTACGATGAGCAGTATGCTTACCTTGAAAAAAACAAGGATGAGACGGGTATTATAGCAAAAGCAATGTTCCAAACACGCCAAGTACTTCGGGATATGACAGGAAAACTGATGTTAGTGTCCCAAGAGTTAATAGTAAATGCAGATCATTTAGAGGAAATATCTATTAAAGTACAAGAGAATGCGCACAATAATTCAGCTACTACACAGCAATTGGCTGCACAGATGGAGGAAACAGCTGCATCTTCAGAAGAAATCACAGCAACGATCACTGGCATTGAGACAAATGTGTCAACAATTACACAGAAAGCAAAAGATGGCACAGAAATATCCAATCAAATTACTAAAAGGGCACTGGAAATCAACGAAGAAGCGCAAAATGCTACAGAAAATGCAAGAGGTGTCTATAATAACGTTAGACTCAATATGGAACAGGCTATTAAAGAAGCGGACACCATTAAGCAAATCAATGTTTTAGCAGATACCATTCTTGCTATTACAGGACAGACAAATCTTTTAGCACTCAATGCGGCGATTGAAGCGGCTAGAGCAGGTGAAGCAGGAAGAGGTTTCGCGGTGGTAGCAGAGGAGATTAGGACCTTAGCTGAGGAGTCTACCAAGACTGCTGCTGGAATCCAAGAAATTGTGAAAAATGTTTATTCATCAGTAAGAAATATGAAAGAGAATTCAGAAGCCATTCTATCCTTTATTGACCAAGATGTTATGCGAGATTATGAAAAACTGATTAAAGTCAGTGAACAATATAGCGATGACGCTACGGTTGTTAATAGCTTAATGTCAGAATTCCAAGCAGCAGCAGAACAGCTTGACGCTTCTATATCAAATATATCCATAGCTATCAATGAAATGGCAGTGACCACTAGTGAAGGTGCAAAAGGCGTTCAAGATATCTCAGAAAATACGGTTTCTATTGTAGACATGACAGTAGAAGAAGTAAAAATAGCAGATGAAAATTCAAAATCGGCAAAGACATTAAAACAATTGGTAGAAAAATTCACCATGTAAAGGACAAAGAGCTAGTGATAGTAATACACTGAATGATACAGTTTATTGTAGAAACACACAGTGAAGCAGTGTAGAATAATCAGAGT
>JAEXBC010000163.1 GCA_023457875.1 Bacillota bacterium
TTGTAAGAAAGGTCGATGAATTAGGAAGAGTGGTACTACCTATAGAATTAAGAAGAAATTTAGACATCAATGAGAAAGATGCATTAGAAATCTTTGTAGATGAAGACAAAATTATTCTCAAAAAATACGAGCCTGCAGACATTTTTACTGGCAGTATGGATGATTTAATTGATTATAAGGGGAAAAAAGTTTCAAAGAAGACTATTATCGAGTTAGCAAGAGTAGCAGGATTAACTGTAACAGAATAATAGTGTGTCAATGAATAATAGTATAAAAAGAATCGGAAAACGAAGATGCGTTTTCCGATTTTTTTTATGCTATGCATTTATAAAGGATATGGAGTATAAGCATTATATTTGATGAAAGATATCTTGTATCAATTTCTCGAAATTCTCTCTCTGACTATGGTGATTTCCTTGATAAATTCGATTTGAAAGGACAATGCTGTTTAAGGTATCAGCGTCCAAAGAAGGCTTATAGATATATTCTCCTTTTTCGTATAGATTTTGTAAGGTTTTACCTAGTTCAAGAAGGGCGTGATAATGTCTTCCACTCGAAAATCCTCTCACTTTAGATGAATCGGTAGGTATACCGTAGAAGAATAAAGACTTTGCAAGCCAACCTTTTTCTGCTTCACCATCCTCAGTTGTAACGCTTAAGATGAAATTGAGATAATCAGTAAATTCTACGAACTTGCCATTTTGCGTCTTGATGCCTATAATCGGATACCATAGTCCTTTGGTCTTTCCGTTATTTGTTCCAGAGGAACTGTAAAAAGCTAAGGTTACCTTTTCTATGCCATAATAGTAATGTATATTTACATCTATAATCCCAATCATTCTAAAATGCCTAACTGAGTATATATTGGCACAAAAACTTTTGGTGTGTACTTTAGATATTTTATATGCATTTACCATAATATATACCACCTACATTTAGTTAATGTGATGAGGTGTAAAAAATGATAGGAGGTGTAATTCAAATAAGGTGCCATTCAAATAAGGTGTAAAACCGCACAAGATTTAAATAATATCGTTATTAAGGTATCCCTTAACTTATGATTTTCAATTTAAAGCGTATAATAAATGTCTTCGAAATCTTTTTTGAGGTGTTCAATGTCTGCGTAGGGCGTTTCAATACCCATAAGCTTTTTTAAGAACGTTCTTTCCTTATGGTTTAGATCCAGTTCTTCAAACCAAGGCTTTTCTTCAACATCAGACTCTTGATAGCAGGACGTATAGTATAAATTGATTAAGAAATCACCTAGATACCAATAATCCGTCTGGACTGTATATCTCTGATGATTGATATACCTCGCTAACCCAAAATCTATTAAAACCAATTGGTTGTTTTCTTTTAGAATAACATTAGGTGTTCTAATATCCCTATGCACAATGTTATTGCTATGCAGGAGACTGAGTATGTCTATAAGCTCGTTTGTAATGTGATAGATCTCTGGTCTACTAAAGAGATGATTTTCTTTGGCTAATAAATCTTCACATACCGTACCTTCTATATATTCTAGTACATAACCCTCACTGCTTTGATTGTTGAACTTAGATATAAATTTAGGAAACCTAGGATCATTTAATTGCTTGAGTATTTTGGGTTCATAGAAGCGTTTTTTTTTAGTGTCTTTGAGCATGGCCTTTTTTAGTTGTTTGATGATAAATCGCTCTGAGCGCGCATTCTCTCCTAAATAGACTATACCGTATCGTCCTTCACCTATTTTTTTTATAATGGTATATTCCTCTAATTGTTCTCCGGGCTCATAATATTTGTCCATACAATCACCATTTTAATTATTTTTTGTACAAATATTATCTACTATAGCTACGTGACTTGCTATAAGATCTGCTACGAGAATCACGGCTTTGGCTTTGAGACTTACTACGAGAATCACGGCTTTGACTTTTAGACCTACTACGAGAATCACGACTTCGACTTATTGAACTTTTGCGATAGTCGCTTGATTCACTAGATTCATCACTTGACGTGGTGCTGCAGGTACTCCTTTTGTAATAGTGATGTCCTCGATATGATTCTGAATATCCCATCATTATCCCTCCTATTAATTCCTATATAAATGATTTATATAAGTTGGTTATAATTCAATATATGATGGATTGTACAAAATGTTACACGCCATGACAAAAATAGAGAATTACATTTATCTTTCTTTTATTTTTGAAAACCGAGAAGGGATTTTTGTGGTATAATTGTATTAAGAGAATTCACAAAAGTTTTATTATATTTCATATGGGATATAATAAAACAGATTGGGGAGCCTTCATCATTATTAGCAATAAGTGGGGATGACAAGGTAGATTTTTTTAGAAAGGCAGATAGATATAATGGAACTAAAATTATTTGGATTTATAGAAGAGGTACTAGATGGTTTAGAAGAGATTAGACCAATGCTAGAAGTGGTAGGAAGCGAGATAGAAATGTTTTTTGAAAAAATACTTTTATCTACTGATAAAGGCTACCTGAACATTAGTACAAGGGTGAAGTCTTCAAAAAGCTTAAAAGAAAAAATGATACGGAACCAATATTATCAAAAATACGATACGAAGGAAGCACTTTTTGCCAATGTTCCAGATATCATCGGGGTTCGACTAGAATGCAGATTTATTCAAGATGAAGGGGACCTTTATAAGTATATCAAGCGTTATTTTAGTGAAAAAAGTGAAGAATATGAAGGCTTTTTATATAGTACATGTGAAAGTGGTATTTTGCTTAATCTCACAGAGAAGCAACCTCAAGAGCAAAAAAATGGGATGAAGATTTATAGGATTGATGGAAAGTATGTAAAAAATCAAAAAGTTATTAATTTTGAGCTACAAATTAAATCCCTAGTTAATGTGTTCTGGGGAGAGATTGAGCATAAGGTAATCTATAAGAATTATAACTACGTGATAGCAGATAAGTTCTATAAGGATATTATGAAGTCTATCAAGAACAGTTTGTCCACCATTGACCAACAGCTCCTTTTAGTTTCTAATCAATTGGATGAAAGTGAAGCAGAAGGCTTTGAAAGGCAGGAACAGCATTTAGAAACAGTACTTTCAAAATTTATCTATGATATTTTTGCGAAGCGTATGAAAGCCAGTATGGGTGTATTAGTGGATTTTAAGAGTTCTTGTGAAGCCATTGTGCGCTATGTGTTTAGGGAAGCTATAGATAATACAATCAATGAGTATAGTCAAAATCTACTGATTGGTTTTGAAAAAATCAGAAGCATTCCTGAAGAACATATTGATTTTAAGGAAAAACTATCTTTTGAAAGAGAACCTATTTACAAAGATCCATATAC
>JAEXBC010000164.1 GCA_023457875.1 Bacillota bacterium
CCTCATATAGTGAGCTGCATTGCTTCTCGCTATCAGCATTATAACGAGACACTAGATTACATTAACACCTTAGAAAAAGAAAATAATGCTTTCATCCTAAGACCTGAAAAACCTCTACAAGTAGATCGTTTTGAAAAAGATACCGATAAACTCAAAGCCCTTTTTGAACAAGGCTATGAACAGGCTCTTTCACAGATTCAGACGATAAAAACATGGGGCTAATACGCCCATTATCCTTTTCTAAAATCAGCTATTCTTCTTCACTAGGTCCATTATAAAATTACCATATATTATCACAGGCAATGTCTCACTCGAATAGGGCAATGCCTTTTTTTTATGTTATAATAAATCTATATGCATACGATTAGGGGGAACTATGAAAAAATCGACTTTATTTTTCTTAATGCTGGTTATTACCTATGTTTTTTATGGATTAGGCCTGCTTTTTCCGCAGTGGCTCACCACTTATTATACCCAAACCATTAATAAGCTTTATATTCAATTTTTAAGCCTTTGTACAGGTGTACTTCCCTTTTCTCTATTTGAAATCTGTGTCTATTTACTGGTAATGGTTGTACTTGGCTATATCCTATATCGCTTTATTCACTTGTTCACTGGTGCTAATAGCTGGAAAAAGCAACTTCAAGCTACCCTCATACATATGTTTTATCTGGTTTTCTCCTTGCTCATGATTTTTTTGTGGAGTTGGGGATTTAACTACCACCGCTTACCTCTTGCAAAAACCATCGGCTTATCTACTTCTACCTATACAACAGAGGATTTAGGTAAGCTCTATATGTGCCTTATTGACTCTGCCAATACATTACGCGAGTCAGTTGAGGAAGATGCAGCGGGCTATATGGCTATTTCAGGAGGCTATAGAGATGTTTTTAGACGTTCTCAGGTCGCCTATACTACCTTAGCTAAAAAGTATCCCTTTTTCTCTGGACACTATGGACCACCAAAAGCCATTATGGCTTCTTCCTGGATGAATTATACGGGTATAACAGGGATCTACTCTCCTTTTACAGCAGAGGCAAATGTTAATGTAGCTATTTTAGACCAAGCCTTGCCCTATACAACTTTACATGAAATGGCGCACCAAAGAGGCTTTGCCAGTGAAGATGAATGTAACTTTATTGCTTTTTTAGCTTGTAGCCTTCATCCCGATAAAGACTTTCAATATTCAGGCTATCTACTTGCACTAGCTTATACCAACGCCACATTATCTAAAAGTGACCCTGTGCTACTGAGTACCCTTAACCAAAAAATTTCTCCTAAGGTAAGGGCCGACTTACTGCACAGCAATACCTTTTGGAGAAATTACGAAGGACCACTTGAAGAAATGTCGAGCAAAGTAAATGATACATACTTAAAAGCCAACGGCATCCCCGAGGGTGAGCAAAGCTACGGCGAAATGGTGGATTTACTATTAAGCTATTACACCCAGTATCCCAATGCTTTCTTACTTCACTAGATTTTGAAAACTGCCCTGAATATAATCACAAAGTGCTTGGGGGGACAGTGTAACTTGCACTCCAATTTTTCCGCCACTCACTGTTATTTCTGTAAGCTCACAAGCACTATCATGGATAAAGGTCTTAAAAGCTTTTTTCATACCAATGGGTGAACAGCCTCCACGTACATAACCTGTTACTTTTTGTAAATCCTTTACATGAAGCATCTCTATACTTTTTTCACCCGTTATTTTACTTGCTTTTTTTAAATCCAGCTCATCATCAACTGGAATAGCAAATACATAATTTGTCTTGGAAGCGCCACAGGCTACAAGAGTCTTAAAGACTTGATTGGCGCTCTTATGTATTTTTTCAGCTACTGCCTGACCATCAACTCGTCCATCACTTACTTCATAAGTCGTTACTTGATAAGGTATTTGAGCGTGCTCCAAAAGACGCATCACATTTGTTTTAACTTGTGCCATTTGATTTTCCTCGGTTTCTTTTTATTATCTTTATCTACTTTATTTTTTATATTGTCTTATCTTCTTTTATTTAGCTGTATTATGCTTTAGTGTTGTTATCAATGCTATTTAAAATAAAATTTGCATTCTTTCAAATGATAAACATAAATATAATCTATCGTTTTATTCAGTAAAGTGAACGATTAAACATATTAAACCAGTAGTAAAGGCTATTGTCCCACCTGTTTTTATGGATAATATATATAAATCAGTAGGCCCATACGCACCATCAGATTTCCAAGACTCTGTGATTTTCCATATAACTTCAGGTTTAAAAAACAATGCAGACGAAATAGAAAATTTTATCTAATTTATTCTACTACCATTTACTTTTCAGGTTCAAGAAGATTGCTACTTATTTCTAATTTTTTTTATAAAATGCTTATAAAAAAAGCAATGCTACTTCCACCAATAGGATGGAGCGTCATTGCTTTTTTATACTTTTATCGGGTTCTGTTGCTTTTTGCAGTGCTTCTAAATAAAAAAGTGCCTCTTCTCTTGACTGACCACACATTTCCTCACTAGGTGCAAGGCCACTACATACCCTAGGTCTTCTGGGATCATTAAAAATTTTACAACGATTATTTTCATCCAGCTGAATGCAACGCTGGCCAGCTGCTTTTCCCTTTGGCATACCGGGTATAGCTGAACTAATAGAAGGTGCAATGCAACATGCACCACAAAAATCTCTACACTTCATTTTTTTACCTACTATCTTTGGTTTTATAGTTATTATAACAAATCCATCAAGAAATGAATACTATCCTCTTAATATCCTTACTCCTTTATGGCATTTTGAGCAAACTGAGTATTCACTATAACATTGTAATCCGGTCTTTGTGTCAGCTCTCCAGCAAGTTCCATAACATACATTAACTTATTTAAGCTTTCTTCCTTTAAAACAGGTGTTTCACACCATGTATCATTATCTTTATAACGTTTAACAACTGTCGTTAAATCTTTTTCACTAAGTTCTTTAAACTGAGGTGCAATAAGCTTTGCTATTTCCTCAGCTGAATGGGTCTTGACATATTGTTGTCCTTTATAGATAGCATTTGTAAATTTTTGAATGGTATCTGGATTTTTTTCCATATAACTCTTTAGTGTGCTATAGGCTGTATAAGGGATTTCACCAGAAAGTTGCCCGATGGATGCCACAATATAGCCCTCGCCTTCTTGTTCTACCTCTGTAGCAGTAGGCTCAAAGAGTGTCACAAAGTCACCTTCTCCACCAATAAAGGCACCGCCCATGGCTGCAAACTGAATATCGGTTCTTACATAGGTTTGACCCTTTGCCATATCTTCACCTAAGACTAATCCTTGCTGTTTTAGAACATATTCTAATGTCATTTCAGGCATTCCGCCTTTTCTGCCACCAATAATCTCTTTTCCTACAAGCTGCTTATAATCAAAGGTGTCCATTGGCTCTCTGCTTAATAAAAAGGTACCATCTCGCTT
>JAEXBC010000165.1 GCA_023457875.1 Bacillota bacterium
CTCAAGGGGATCCACTTGAAATAGATCCAAGAGAAGTCTTGAAAAGGGTATTAAGGCAGACAAATAGCTTGGGCTATCGGGCTATGGTGGGAATTGAACTCGAATTCTACTTGCTGGGAGAGGATAAGCAGCCTATTTTTAGCAATGCCCAATGCTATTCCCTTTATGGAGGAGTAGAAAAGAATCACATTATCCAGGACATTAGTAATGCCATTGAGGCTTTTGGCATTAATATAGAAGCTTTTCATCTTGAATACGGCGCTTCTCAAATGGAGGTCGTTAGTGAATGTGGAGATGCCCTAGATATTGCAGACCAAGTGGTGCTCATTAGATATGCCATCAAAGAGGTGGCGAGAAAACATGGACTCTATGCTACTTTTATGCCTAAACCCTACAATGGGCTACAAGGAAGTGGGCTGCATATTAACCAAAGCCTATGGGATCTCAATTTAAAGGTGAACTATTTTGAAAAGGATAGGGAGCTTAGCCAGCAGTATCTTGCAGGACTTCTAAGTTGTGCAAGGGAGTTTACCCTGCTAGGGGCACCAAGCATTAATGCCTATAAACGTTTTGAATCTAAGTCCTTTGCACCTACCCATGTGACAGCCGCAGATGATAATCGAACGGTTGCGGTTCGCTCCCTTTTAGATAAGGGCGTGGCAAGTAGATTTGAATATCGATTGGGTTCTTCAGATGCTAACCCCTATGTCATCGTGGCAGCCGGGATTGCGGCCGGGATTTATGGCATACAGAACAAGCTTCATCTTTCTAAGAACTTAGAGGGTAAGTCCTATGTAAAGCGGGCAACGATGATGCCTAAGAGTTTAGAGGAGGCCCTTAATCTATTTGAGAACAATGCCATTGCCAAAGAGTATTTGGGAGAAAAATTTGTAAAATTGTATTTAACCTTAGGGCGGCATGAGGTGGAGCTATACCGACTCACGGTAACTGAGTGGGAGAGAAATCGATATTTAGAAAGCATTTAACCTAGTCAAAGGAAAGGTAGAAAGTAGGAGATTATATGAGCCATGCCTTTATTAACATTAACGACTTGCACAAATCGTATTACAGTATAGAACAAAATATACAGGTATTAAAAGGAATCAATTTAAAGATTAGCAAGGGGGATATTTTCGGAATCGTAGGATTTAGTGGCGCAGGTAAGTCCACTTTAGTAAGGTGCTTAAACCGCCTGGAGGAGCCAGATAGTGGAAGTATTCAAATTGATGGCAAAGAGATTACCTCTCTGTCAAAAAAGGAACTTAATAAAGAGAGGCAAAAGGTGGGCATGATTTTTCAAGGTTTTAATCTCTTTGAGTCAAAGACAGTCTATCAAAACGTAGCCTATCCTTTAAAAATTGCAGGCTATCAAAAGAAGCAAATTCATAAAAGGGTTGAAGAAATCCTAGAGCTAGTTGGACTAAGTGATAAGGTGGATGCCTATCCAGGGCAATTATCTGGAGGCCAAAAGCAAAGAGTGGGGATTGCAAGGGCACTTGCTAATAATCCCAGTGTTCTTCTCAGTGATGAAGCAACCAGCGCCCTTGACCCCAAGACCACCCTTTCTGTGTTAGACCTTCTCAAAGAGATCAATCAAAAACTGGGTATCACCATTATTCTTATTACCCATGAGCTAGAAGCCATTAAGTATATCTGCAATAATATGGCGATTTTAGAAGATGGTGAAGTGATAGAAGAAGGAAGCGTTAGAGACATTTTTTTAAATCCACATAGTAAAACAGGTAAGTTATTTGTCAAGATTTACTCAGAGTTTCAGCAAAATGATTGGGTGAAGGAGGGTGAGTTCATTTGAGTTTATATAAACATTCCCTATGGGAAGTTATCCAAAGCACATTTACAAAACCCATATGGGATACCCTATGGCCAGCCGTTGGAGATACCTTATATATGGTGATAGTAGCCACTTTATTTACTTTAATCATTGGGCTTATGCTGGGTCTTGTCTTGGTACTAACAAGTAATGAAGGGTTACATCCCATCCCGTGGCTCAATAACATCTTGGGTGTCATCATTAACTGTTTAAGGTCACTGCCCCAAATGATTGTTATTATCCTCATGCTTCCACTGGCTAGACTGCTCGTGGGGAAAGCCTATGGATCAAATGCCTGTATTATCGCTTTAGTTGCCAGTTGTGTCCCTATGTTTGCAAGACTAGTAGAAAGCAGTTTGCTGGAGGTTACAAAGGGAAAGATTGAAGCAGCTAAAGCCATGGGGGCAAATAATTTCCAAATTCTTATTTCAGTTATGCTTCCAGAAGCCTTGCCTTCTCTGATAAGAGCCTCTACGGTTGCCGTTATTGCTGTTATCTCAATGACTGCACTAGCAGGTAATTTTGGAGCAGGTGGTATTGGGGACATAGCCGTAAGATTTGGTTTCAATAGATTTCAGCATGACATCTTATTGGCCACTGTACTTGTACTTATCGTAATCGTACAGTTTGTTCAAATGGTAGGAGATTTCTTATCTAGGCTACTTTTGAAGAAATGGCACTTAATAAGCTCAGCGAAAAAGCAAAACCGCTTTGGTATTAAAAACACATTGGCTTTTCTTTTTAAAGGTCATGTCAATCAAAAAACAATAATAAAAGGGAGAGATTAGTATGAAGAAAAAATTATTTGTAGGATTAGTTACACTCGGGATGATGGCAGCCTTGGTGGGCTGCTCGTCAGCTGGAAAGCAGCAAGCAGCATCAGCATCACCAGTGGCAAGTACAGAGGCTAAGCAAAATGAGGATAAAGAGGCATCTAAAGAAGAAACAGCAGCGTCAGGTGAGAAGACTAAATTAATTGGCCTTGCGGATTTAGTACCACACAATGAACTCATTGAATTTATTAAGCCAGCTTTGGCTGAAAAAGGGATAGAGATTGAAATTGTATCAACAGCAGCTGATGCCACTTGGCTAGATAAGTTAGATGCAGAAGAAGTAGACTTTGGATTCTTTGCTCATCTACCTTATGTAGAAGAATATAACCAAACCAATGGAACAAACATTGCAAATGCAGGCAACATCCATGTTGAACCAATTGCAGCTTATTCTGATAAGTATGATAGCGTTGATCAAGTACCTGCTCAGGCTAAGTTTATCATTCCAAATGATCCAACCAATGAATACAGGGCTTTAAAGATTATTGAAAAAGCAGGTTTTATCAAGCTTGATCCCAATTTAAAAGAACTCAAAGCATCTGTCGAAGACATCGTAGAATACACAAAGCCTATTGAAATTGTTGAGATTGATTCTATTCAGATTATAGGTCTTGCACAGGACTTTGATGTATACATTACCAATACCAATAAGGCACTTGAGGCAGGCGTGGATACCACCAAATATCTCTTTAGAGAAGATGCCAACTCACCTTATGCCAATATCATCGCCGTTAAAGAAGAAAAGCTAGACGATCCAGCGATTAAAGCTTTGGTTGAAGCATTACGCTCAGAAGATGTTAAAAAGTTTATTGAAGAAAAATATAATGGTGCAGTTATTCCTGCTCAGTAATGAGTAATAGTCAATCTTTGTTTGAGTAAAGTAGTGAATAGGTAAATAAAAAGGACAGAATTAAGGAGTGAAAGAGAAATGGCAGAAAAAATATTAAGACAGGTAGCAATCTACGGTAAAGGAGGAATTGGTAAATCCACAACAACTCAAAACCTAACTGCGGGCCTTGCTGAACTTGGAAAAGAAATTATGGTAGTGGGCTGCGACCCTAAAGCAGATTCTACAAGACTATTACTTGGCGGCCTTGCCCAGAAAACCGTACTAGACACCATAAGAGATGAAGGCGAAGATATAGAGATTAACACGATTTTGAAAAAGGGTTTTAAGGGCATTAGATGTGTGGAATCAGGTGGACCAGAACCAGGAGTAGGGTGTGCAGGTCGTGGTATTATTACTTCCATTAGTACACTAGAGCGATTAGAAGCTTATACAGAGGAACTGGATTACGTATTTTATGACGTACTTGGAGACGTTGTATGTGGTGGTTTTGCAATGCCTATTCGTGAAGGAAAGGCTAAGGAAATCTACATTGTAGCATCTGGTGAAATGATGGCGCTTTATGCAGCGAATAACATTTCAAAGGGTATTCAAAAGTATGCCAATAAAGGTGGCGTTAGATTAGGCGGCATTATATGCAACAGCAGAAATGTAGATAGAGAGCTTGATTTACTAAGAGCCTTTTCAAAAGAATTAGGAACGCAGCTGATTCATTTTGTGCCAAGGGATAATGTGGTACAACGTGCTGAGATTAGAAAGAAAACAGTTATAGAATATGACCCAAATGCATCTCAAGCTGATGAATACCGTAATCTTGCGAAACACATTGATGAAAATGATCAGTTTGTTATCCCAAAACCAATGTCACAAGAAAGACTTGAAGAAATCCTATTTGAGTATGGCTTGATGGATGGATTAGTAGATGACTATAAAATCTAAACGGCGTGTCTATTTGTAAGGAGGGAGAACGTGGCTTATAAAATTGCACTAGCAAGTAGTGATGGAATTGTAGTAAACAGACATTTTGGCAGAGCAGAAAAATTTCAGATTTATGAAATCAATGATGCCCATGAAGCGAGGTTTATAGAAGAACGACCAAATGTACCTTCCTGTCAAGGCTTTGAGCACTCAGAGGAAATATTGCTGCAAGCCGTTGCAACCATCCAGGACTGTAAAATAGTCTTTGTTTCACAGATTGGACCGGGAGCATATGGCGAGTTAAAAAGGCGTGGCATTACTGCCTTTGAAATGCCAGAGGAAGTGCAAGAAATCATCGAAAAGTTAAAGAGAACCAATATCAATTATTTATCCAATTAACACGAAGGGGTGGGATTATGACTGAATTAGGAACCCATAAAAACGATAATAATTTTGACCACTTATTTAAAAATCACCCTTGTTTAAGCAAAGAGGCACATCACAAAAGTGGTCGAATCCACCTCCCTGTGAGCCCAACTTGTAATATACAGTGTCGATTTTGTAAGCGGGGCTTTAATAAATCAGAAGTTAGACCAGGTGTAAGTTCATTACTACTTAAACCCGAAGAAACGCCACATACTTTAGAGCGGGCACTTTCCCTTTGCCCAGAGCTAAAAGTGGTGGGTATTGCAGGTCCTGGGGATACTCTTGCTACAGATTATGCTATAGAGACTTTTTCCATTTTGAAAAAGACCCATCCAGAGCTTTTAAGCTGTTTAAGTACTAATGGACTTAGATTATATGATAAAGCCGACCGCCTAAAAGAAGTAGGGCTAGATTCTATTACCGTAACGGTCAATGCGGTAGAACCAAGCATTTTAGCCCAGATTGTATCTTATGTAATTGATGAAAATGGCAACAAATTGATTGGACTTGAAGGGGCTAATAAGTTGATTAGTGCTCAGCTTAAGGGTATTAAAAAAGTAGCCCAGTTAGGCATACTTGTAAAAATTAATTGTGTACTCATTCCTGGAATAAATGATACGCATATTAAAGAAATTGCTAAGGTCACCAAAGAACTTGGAGCTAGGATATTGAATATTATTCCACTTATACCTCAATATGAATTATCTGATATTAAGGCACCAAGCTGTGAGCTTCTTGAGAAGGTTAGACAGGAGGCTGGTGAATACCTAGATGTATTTAGGCATTGCAAACATTGTAGGGCTGATGCATGTGGTGTACCTGGCAAAGGACAAAGCTTACATAAGGAACTATATGATAAAGAAGTTGTAGAGACTTTTTCACATGGTTAATGAAGCAATAATCATGAAGTCATCATAACACAATTCAGTCTTTGATTAAGGATATATTGAGACTATAAATGGAGGAAAACATGAGTAAATTAAATTTAGATTTGCCTGAAGTAGCCATTCGCGAAACAAGGCTAGGGTCTATAACAGGATATTGCGGAAGTGCTAAGGACTTAGTTGGATGTTCACGTTGTGGCAAACTAAAGGAAGGAAAGCATGAATTCAATCAAACTATAGGCTGCTCAGTATCTCAAGCAATTTGTACAGTACTGCTTATTCAAGATGCTGCAGTGGTAAGCCATGGGCCTATTGGCTGCCTGGGCTGTTTACATGAGTTTGATTTTACTTATCAGCAAAATGGTGATTTAAGAGGAGTAAGTAACCCCACCCAAAGGAAACTGTTTTCAACAGATATTGAAGAAAAGGATACCATCTACGGAGGAAGCCAAAAGCTAAGAGATGCCGTCAAAGAAGTCTATGAAAAGGTAAAGCCCAAAGTCATTTTTGTAGCGACTACTTGTGCTGTAGGCATCATTGGTGATGACGTAGAGGCTATTACAGACGAACTAGAGGAAGAACTAGGGATTCCTGTTGTAGGCATCTACTGTGAAGGCTTCCGCTCTAAGATTTGGACGACAGGCTTTGATGCAGGTTATCATGCTATAGCCAGAAAGCTTATTAAGCCAGCCAAACAAAAGCAAGAGGATCTAGTGAATGTGATTAACTTCTGGGGTTCAGATGTGTTTGGTGACTGGTTTAAAGAACTAGGCCTTAGACCAAACTACGTGACGCCTTATTCTACAGTAGAACAATTAGAAAAAAGCTCAGAGGCCATTGCCAGTGTGCAAATCTGTGCAACTTTAGGTTCTTATTTAGGAGCTGCCTTAGAGCAAAAATATGGGGTGCCTGAGATTAAAACCTCAGCACCATATGGCATTTTGCAAACGGATAGGTGGTTTAGAGAGCTAGGAAAGCTTACCCATAAGGAAAAGGAAGTAGAAATCTTTTTACAGAAACAAAAAGAAAAGTGGCTTCCAAAGATTGCCGAGGTAAGAAAAAAGTTAGAAGGAAAAACCGCTTATGTGACAGGTGGAGCCTCTCATGGCCATGCACTTTTAGCTGTGCTGAATGAATTAGGCATGAAAGGCGTAGGCGCTGCCATCTTTCATCATGATCCAATTTATGATAATGAGTCTGTAGAGGCGGATGCACTTTCCCATGTGGTCAATGATTATGAAGATGTCCCTCATTATAATGTTTGTAACAAACAAGAATATCAATTGGTCAACTCCCTTAATAAAGTAAAACCAGATGTATTACTTGCAAGACACGGGGGCATGACACTTTGGGGAGCTAAGTTTGGTATTCCTTCCCTACTCATTGGAGATGAGCACTTTTCAATGGGATACGAGGGCATTGTTAAATATGGCAATAAGCTTCTAGAAGTCATTGAAAATGACGAGTTTGTAAAGAATTTTTCTAAACACGCAATTAATCCTTATACGAAATGGTGGTTAGAGCAAGAATCGGGTAAATTCTTAGGAGGGAAACAAAATGGCTAAAGCAATTGAACAACAAAGAATTACTTGTGCAATAGGAGCACTTCAAACTGTAACAGCAATTGAAAGGGCTGTTCCCATCTTACACTCAGGACCCGGCTGTGGCATGATGGTAAGCGGATTTTTTGAACGCGCCACAGGTTATGCAGGTGGCAATACTTCTCCTTGTACCAACTTTTCAGAGAAGGAAGTGGTGTTTGGAGGTCTTGATAAGTTAAGACGTAACATTGAAAACACCTACAAGGTCTTAGATACAGATTTGCAAGTTGTACTCACAGGCTGTACAGCAGCCATAGTAGGAGATGACATTGAATCTGTAGTGAGTGAATTTGTAGATGAGGGAAAACCTATTGTCCATGTAGAAACAGCAGGTTTTACTTCAAGTAATATCGTAGCCCATAGTAAGGTGGTAAACGCCATCATTGATCAATTTGTAGATCGTAACTATGATAGGTCAAAAGAAAAAAACAATAAGCTTGTCAATCTATTTGCCTCTATCCCTTATCAAGACCAATTTTGGAAGGGCAATTTATTCGAATTTAAATATTTATTAGAGGGACTGGGGCTAGAGGTCAACATTTTATTTGGACCTTACTCAAATGGTATAGAAGAATGGAAAACGATACCTGAAGCTAATTTTAACATTTTAGTTTCACCTTGGTTTGGTAAGGAAATTGTTAAGAATTTAGAAAAAAAATACAAGCAGCCTTATTTTGAGTTCCCTTATTTACCCATTGGAGCCAATGAGACGGAAAAATTCCTTCAAGGCGTTCTTGAATTTGCCAAGAAGCAGGGGGTACAGTTAGATGAAGAAAAAGCAAATCAGTTTATTGAAAGAGAAGACAAAGCTTACTATGCAGAAATTGATAGTTTGGCAACCTTCCTTACAGAATTTCGATATGGACTCCCTAACTTTGCCCACATTATTGGCGATTCAAGCTATGTACTAGGCTTATCAAAATGCTTACTTCACGAAATAGGGATTGTGCCAAAGGAAGTATTTGTCACAGATAAGACACCTAAATCTCAACAAGCAAGGGTAGAAGAACTCCTAAAAGCAACCTCTGATAAAAGGGAGATTCCAATCTTCTTCACACCAAGTGGAGGAGAAGCACAAGAAAAGATTCGTGAGACGACTCATTCAGGACGAGGACTCATCTTAGGCGCAGGCTGGGATAAATACCTGGCGAAAGAAAAGGACTATGACTTTTTATCTATAGAAAACCCATCACCATATCGTTTGGTGCTAACAACGGGTTATGTAGGTTTTAAAGGCGGCTTAAGGCTGATTGAGGATATTTTTGATGTAGTTTTAGCAAGTTATAAATAAAAGTGATAAAAGCCTATGTACTATGATCGGTACATGGGCTTTTAAGATTGCATCTAGCAGGGGCACAATCTTATTGACGTGTTATCGTATTTGAAGTCAAGAAG
>JAEXBC010000166.1 GCA_023457875.1 Bacillota bacterium
CTTGCATGTGTTAAGCACGCCGCCAGCGTTCATCCTGAGCCAGGATCAAACTCTCATATAAAAGTTTGTCCGTGTAGTATCTCTACTACTGACTATTTTACTTAGTACAAGTTGTACTGATTGTAAGCTTCTTAAAAGAAACTATGAATCGACTGGTTTTATAGTTACTATTTTGTTTTCAAAGTTCATTTGCTCACTTATTAACTTGTCACTGGTTAATTAGCCGCTGACTTGTTTTATAATACACTAATTCCTTACATAAGTCAACACCAAAATTTACTTTTTTATTTTTTCCTATCTTCTCCCTTTTCTTTACTTATATAGAGAAGCTATTGTTCTCACTAACTTATTACTATGCGATAGTCTTATCTATATAAAGGGCTTTATATTTCTCCGTTTTCGTCTTATACTAATAAAAACAAATAGAGTAGGAGGAGAACTTTATGCCCTATATTGATTCAAAAGTAACAATGAAGCTTTCAGAAACACAAAAAGAGACCCTTAAATCTGCTTTGGGTCAAATCATTTCTTCTATTCCAGGAAAAAGTGAAACGTACCTTATGGTGGGTTTTGACGATGAATATTCTTTATTCTTTGGTGGCAACAAATTAGATCAAGGTGCTTTTATAGAAGTCAAAATTTTTGGTAACACTTCTGATGCAGCCCTTGAAACAGTTACTTCTAAAATATGTGCTTTATTTGAAAAAGAATTAGGTATTCCTCAAAAAGCCATTTACGTGAAATACGAATTCGTGTCACATTGGGGCTGGAATGGACATAATTTTTAATAAAGTGAGGATATAGCAAATTCCAAGTTTCTTGGTGCTTGCAATATCCTCTTTTTTATAGGTAAATGACAATGCTTTTTATTCTCTAATCTTTTTTTGAATTTCTGGATTTTGGCTTTTGGGTATACTTTTTAAATACGCTTTTAGAGCCACACTCGCATTGCCTTTTAAGCCTGTAATGACTTTGATATCGTATTCTTCTAGTTCCTCTTTAACCTTTTCACCAATCTCACTGCATAATAAAACCTCTACTTTTTCATTACTTAAAATATATAAAAGTGCATTTTGCTCATTACTGGCAGAGACGTCTACTTTCATTTTCCCTGCTACTCTGCCTTTCAAGACTTCAAATATAGTAAAAGTCATACACTTTTCGAATTTCTGTGAAACTCTATTCCCCTCCGTTGCAATGGCTATGCGCACGCTTTTTGCCCCCCTATGTATCATTTTTCTTTTAATCATTATATGAGGACTTGCTCCCATTCATGCCATTTTACTATTCGTTATCCTTTTTCCACTTTCTCTTTAACACTTCATGCGAACAAGCCCATAAACATTCTCCGCACTGGGTACACTCATATTTATTCCACTTGTTGTCCTTGACCATTAAAGCCACATCCAGTCCCATTATACAATGCTGATTGCACTGCTTACATCCAGTACAACGTTCTTTGTGACTTAATATTTTTAATGAGGATAATTTTAGCAAACTCCCTATTTTGATACCATTATAATTAAATATGTACATTGGGCAAACAAATTTGCACCAGCTCCTTTTTCCAAAGATAAGGGTTATAACTGCAATACTGCCCGTGATAATATAATAGCGCATTACGTCTTTAAAGCTGCTAGTAGAAATTTTGCCATCCTCCATATGATAAGGTATAATTACCTTAATAAATCCCTTTTTCCACAAAGGAACTAGAATTAATAGGATAAAAATACCTCCTGTTAATAGCTTGATGGCTCTATATTTATCTTTTACTTGTTTCGGTTTCTTAGTAGGCATTAAATCTTGCATTGCACCAAAGGGACATATATGGCTGCACCACGCCCCTCCAAAAAACATAGCACATATGATCATTAACCCAAAGATGATATGCATGCTTGTAAATGTATGTTCCCAGCTTCCCTGTACAATTAAAATTGGTGAAAAATAGTTCAACGTGATTGGTAATAAAAAGAACGCTAAAAAGGTTACGAATTTTCTTGATTTCATATGAACATCTCTCTTTCCTCTTATTTTTCATAAATGATTTGCTTAGAATCACCTATGCTTCTTTCATGCTATTAGAGCATCTTGCCCCTTACATAAGCAATAGGTAAAATCCCCCTAATTAGCATATAAAAGTAGGATAGGGAACATTCCCTATCCTACTTTTATGGGGTTTATAGGCGTGTTGAAGTAAAATACTTGAAATTACATTTTTCACATTCTATACTGTCTATATGTTCCTATAAATGATGTAATTTATCCATTTAAAAGTTTTACTTAATCATCTATGAGAGGTGTATTTACATATGAAGGATCTTCAATTACTTTTTTGCGTCATTTCACTATTTGCTGGTGTGTCTTCTATTTCAATCGCATGCTTTATCTATACGAGTAATCATAAAAAGGCTCTTAAATTTTACATAGGTTTAAACTTTTGCCTTTTTGCTATTCAAAATGCTATCACTTTACAGCTCTACTCTAAATACATACCTCCAGTAAGTTCATTTATTCCTTTTATGTATATATTTCTAGACATTATTGGTACCTCATTTAGTTCCTTGTTCGGAATGTTTTTTGTAGATTATCTTTTTGGACTAAAAATCACTTCTTTTAAAAAAGGAATATATCTGCTTGTTTTTGCATTTCAATTTCTAGTATCTACTTTATACTATTTTATGGGCATACCCGACGCTTTACAAACGGTTCTACAGGCTTCCATTATTTGCGTTATCCTATACGAATTATTGATGATCATAAAAAACTACAACGCTATCGTAAATAAAACCCTCAAGCGCTTTATTATTATTTTCGCCTTAACTACTTTACTATTTTTACCGCTCATCACCATGAATAGCTTCCATTTTGGATTTATTAGACACATGGAACTCATTAAATTATCAGCACTTCCTGCTTATTTTTTAGTAATTAGTGTCCTTAGCCTGATATTTGTTATAAAATATTTTAATATCCCAGCCTTTATAGCTGACAATAAGCTTACCGATTATTTTAAACAAACCTATGGCATTACAGAAAAACAGGGTGAAGTGATAGAACTTATCCTTGAGGGACTAACCTATAAACAAATTGCAGAAAAACTATTTATATCGCCAAAAACCGTTGATAATCACATACAAAACATCTATGGCAAGCTAAATGTCACCAGCAAACTTCAATTATCAAATTTTGTTCGTTCTAATCAAAAATAAAGGGGCTGCTACCTAAGAATAAATACTACAATATATGGTGCTGGACTAAAATGAGTACAGCAATATATTGTATATAAAGTTTCTTAGTGCAACAGCCCTTTAAAAATATGAGCTTATTTACAGAATTCAAGAATGCGCTCAGAAGCAGCACTTACTATATCTTCTTTTACATCCTCTACCTTACCTGCATCGCAAAGCGCTGCAAATTCAGGATTGATAGGTAAAGCTGCTAAAATCTCCACGTCAAACGCTTTAGCTACTTGTTCTAACTTACTTTCTCCAAAAATGTAATGTTTTTGATTGCAATCTGGACACATAAAGTAGCTATAGTTTTCAATCACACCTATGATTGGGACATTCATCATTTTTGCCATCTTTACGGCCTTTCCAACAATCATTGAAACCAGTTCTTGTGGCGAAGTGACAATAACAATGCCATCTAGTGGAATAGATTGAAAGACAGTAAGGGGTACATCTCCTGTTCCTGGAGGCATATCCACAAACATATAATCAACATCCTGCCAAACCACTTCTTGCCAAAATTGTTTGACTGCTCCTGCAATAACAGGTCCTCTCCACACAACCGGATCTGTGGGTTTATCAAGTAATAGGTTAATAGACATTACATCAATACCGGTTTTAGTAACAACAGGGAATAGCCCTTCATCTGTTCCATAGGCTTTTTCTGTTAGTCCAAAAAGTTTTGGAATAGATGGGCCTGTAATATCTGCATCTAAAATAGCAGCTCCATAGCCCTTTCGATTCATCGATACCGCTAGCATAGAAGTTACGCTAGATTTACCAACGCCACCCTTTCCACTAACAACACCTATTACCTTTTTAATTTGACTCAACTTATGTGGTTTCTCCAAAAAACTCTTTGGATCTGACTTTCTTGAAGAACACTCTTTACTACAACTTCCACAACTACTATCACATGCTTCACTCATGATTCTATCTCCTTATGTTTTTATTATAGTTAATATTTTTTAAATATCTGTATACTCATTTTTAACGCCACTTTACCTGCCTTAAATCTCGCCGATTATGGGCTGTCTCTTTTAGCTTCGCAGCACGATGTAAATAGCTCACATAAAACGGTTTAGGAAAGATTCTTAAATCCATTTCAAATACCTCATCATTAATCGTGTATAACATCTCTTCTACTTCCCATTTTAACCTTTGAAGTTCTCTAAAAGAGTTCTCTTCACCTACCAATACTAAGATGCCTACTTTACTTGTTCCATTCATACTATTAGTGGCATACGAGCCAAATAAATATACCTCTGAGGCTGGCATAAGCTTATCAATAATATCAAAGCATAATCTTACCCTTCCCTCATATTTTATTGGTAAGTCCAGCGTATTCATTATACGAGCCCCCTACTTTCACTTCTCATTATAAATCCACCAATTTTTTCTATTTATCTCATTTTTTATTATGCCATAATCCTCTATTTCTTGTACAGCAAAAATATTCTCATGAGTTCCTGCTTTATGGCAAGGCCAATATGCTTCGCCACAAGCGGAGGAACGGCATTACCCACTTGGATAAAACCTTGTTTATAGGTTCCTTCAAAGATAAAATCGTCAGGAAAGGTTTGAATTCTTGCCATTTCCCTTGTAGAAATACAACGATTTAACTTGTAGTGAATGTGGGTTCCTCCATGATTTTCTTTAATCGTCATAGATGGCTCACCCGCTCTTTGACGTTTATAGGCATCTGCAAAAGTGTCGTACAAGGATCCTCCTGGTGGCACCTTACTTATTTTTTCTATCATTTCTTTGCTATGCATGGTCCACTCATGGTTAGCTGCTTTATTTCTAGGGGCAGTTTCTAAATCTGCAATAGCTCCGTCAATTGTTTTGTATTCCTCAGGTCTATAAATGGGCTTAGGATATGGATTTTTGATGCTCATCCTGTTTCCTATAAAAATAGCCCTTGTTCGAAGCTGTGGCACGCCATACTCCGCACTCTCTAAAAGCTTAACGGATACATAATACCCCATTTCTTCAAAGCCTCTAATAATTTTGTGGTAAAACTCCCCTTCCTTTAAGGTAATAATACCTGGCACATTTTCTAGAATAAAGAAATTTGGATTGAGTACCTTAACAACTCTTTGGTATTCACTAAACAAAAAATTCCTCATGTCATCTGGCTTTCTTTTCCCTGCCAAGGAAAATCCCTGACAAGGTGGCCCTCCAACCACCAGATGTATCGTCTTACCTTCTGTATAAGCCTCCACATCAAACTGAGCAATATCCCCTGCATAATGCTTTGCCTCTGGAAAGTTTCTCTTAAGTGTTTCGTGAGCAAAAGATAGTACTTCAACATCACACACCTTATTAAACCCCGCCTGCTTAATGCCTAAGGACAGTCCTCCCGCTCCTGCAAACAAGTCCACAAAGTTAAAATCACTGAGCGCATCAGAAATGCAAGTCGTGTCTACTAGGTTATAGGAAGCTTCATACTCCTTTTCGATTTTCTCTCTTAGGCACTTATATCTAGATTGTCTATGTTTCGTTTTTTCCTTTTCTAACCCTTGTTCTTCTTTTATGCCTTTAGTATTATGAACCATGCCACCACCCCCTATATCTCATTACCCTTATAAGCTAATTCAGATCCCATGATACAATTTTCATATTCATTGATTAACTTTAGTAAATAAAATGTTACTGGTAAGTGGGTTGTGTAACCTTGTGCCCGTCTATACTATTATTATATCTCTACTCAATTATCTTTTCTACTATTATCTCTTGTAGATTCAGGTAGCATTAAAGCAAAACAAACAGTTGTTATATTTCAACTGTTTGTTTTACTTAATATGAAATTTAAAAGCTCTTCACTTATGAGTTATTACTTGATTAATGTCATACCGCCCATGTAAGGTTGAAGTGCAACTGGAATATTGACAGTACCATCTGCATTCAAATTATTTTCTAAGAAGGCAATCAACATTCGTGGAGGCGCAACTACTGTATTATTGAGGGTGTGTGCAAAGTATTTGCCATTCTCACCATTTACACGAATCTTTAATCGTCTCGCCTGAGCATCTCCTAAATTAGAACAGCTACCTACTTCAAAGTATTTTTGTTGTCTTGGAGACCATGCCTCAACATCTATAGATTTAACCTTTAGATCTGCAAGGTCACCAGAGCAGCACTCAAGGGTTCTTACAGGAATATCTAATGTACGGAATAAATCTACTGTGTTTTGCCATAATTTATCAAACCACATTTTGCTATCTTCTGGTTTACAAACAACAATCATTTCTTGCTTTTCAAATTGATGAATACGGTAAACGCCTCTTTCTTCAATACCATGAGCACCCTTTTCTTTTCTAAAGCATGGAGAATAACTTGTAAGGGTTTGTGGTAGTGAACTTTCTGGCAAAATGGTATCTATAAATTTACCAATCATAGAGTGTTCACTTGTTCCAATAAGATATAAATCTTCACCTTCAATTTTATACATCATAGCGTCCATTTCAGCAAAGCTCATTACCCCTGTCACCACATCACTACGAATCATAAAAGGTGGAATACAATAGGTAAAGCCTTTGTTAATCATGAAATCACGCGCATAAGAAATAATTGCAGAGTGAAGTCTAGCAATATCCCCCATTAAATAGTAGAAGCCACTTCCAGCTACTTTTCGCGCACTATCTAAATCAAGGCCATTGAATTTGTCCATGATTTCTGAGTGATAAGGCACTTCAAAGTCTGGTACAACAGGCTCACCGTAACGCTTCACTTCTACATTTTCACTATCGTCCTTACCAATTGGTACGCTTGGATCAATGATATTTGGAATCGTCATCATAATGGTTTTAATTTTCTCTTCAAGTTCATTTTCCTTAACAGTAAGCTCTTCAAGACGTTCTGATTCAGTCGTTACCTTTTTCTTAAGTTCTTCTGCTTCCTCCTTTTTGCCCTGTGCCATTAATCCACCAATTTGCTTAGAAATTTTATTTCTATCAGCTCTAAGGCTTTCTGCTTCTTGTTTGATGCTCCTGTTTTCGGCATCAAGGGCAATCACTTCATCTACTAAATGTAATTTCTGATCTTGAAACTTATTTTTGATGTTTTGTTTTACTAATTCTGGATTTTCGCGTACGAATTTTAAATCTAACATTTTTTCCTCCTAAAAATAATCTGTTTTTAAAATAATCACTAAGTATATCATGTGCAAGAATACCAATAAAACAACATAAAAAAAGCCTCTCATGCCCTAATCATATGGGACGAAAGGATTCCGTGTTGCCACCCAAATTGCCTATTTATAAGAACAAATAAGCCACTTCATAAGTAGGATAAAGGTTACTAGCCTTTCGATTCATCACCGACAGCTTCAAAAGTGGAATGATTTAACCTTTCACCGGTTCTCACCAACCACCGGCTCTCTGAAGAAATTTATAAATCGTAGCTTTTGTCTAACGCCATTTTATTTGATATTCCCTTACATTTTTCTTTATTATATTGCCTTTTCCATTGATACACAAGTATAAAATTATTTTTGAGCTACAGATTAAATCATTTCCCATCATATGTAATACACTTATTCTAGGTGGATGAATAATCACTCATAGTTATAAGCTTTTTAGTACCCTAGGCATAGCCCGAGATTTTCTTTATACAAAAAAGATATCTTCTTCATTCATCTCGTTGTGAAAAAGATATCTTTTTGAAATTCTAAATCGTTGGGATTCATTTAATGAATTAAGCTCTTTTTTCTCCTGTTGCAAGAAAGCAGTTTCCCGCAACTTTATTGCAGTTCACATATTCAAAGCCTGAATCAGATAAGTATTTTTTTACTTCTCTTTCTCCATAGACATTTTTCTCACCAGAGCTCATTAAAGTTGCCATTGTTCTAAGCCCTCCTGCTGTATAATAATCACATATAATCATTTTTCCAGTGGGCTTTAATACACGAAAGGCTTCTCTTGTCATACTCTTAATATTTTCGCAGTAGCGAAGCAAATCCGTACACACAACTACATCAAAAACATTGTTTTGAAAAGGAAGTGCCACAGCATTTCCTTTCTGTAATTCTACACGTTTAGGTAATTTTTGTTTGGCAACCTTAATCATTTCTTCAGAACTATCT
>JAEXBC010000167.1 GCA_023457875.1 Bacillota bacterium
TGCTTGGGCAGAAATCTATTTACAGGAAGGGGAATTAGATTTAGCAGCCAAACACTGTAAGAAGGCTTATGAAATAGCTAAGAAAAATGAAAAGCAATTTGCCCTACAGCTCACCAAAATGATTTATCTAAGAGGAAGAATCAATAGGGCTCGGGCTTTAAATACTCAGGCAGAAAAGGATTTCATGAAATCTACAAAACTGGCAGAAGAAGTCCATTATACAGAAATGCGCATCAAAAATCTTGTGGAATGGGCAAAGCATAAAATGGATTACGAAGGCTTACAAGAAGGGAAGATGAATGAGGCACAACAGTTACTGCTGACAAGGTATTCTTTAGAGGCAAAACGCCTACTTGAACAAGCTACTGGTCTTGCAGTAACCATTAATTCGGATCTTTTCATCCTGCAAATCAATAAGGCATATGGTGATATTTATGAGAAGATAGGAGACTGGAAGCAGGCCTTTACGTATCTCAAGGAGTATGACCAGGCTCGTGAGAAAATATTTAATAAGAATATGGATGCATGCCTACAACGTCTTAGCCAAAAAGATTTAAAAATCAAGTCAGCGACATATAAGGCTTTATACGACCAAATGCATTTGATTTCTAATATAGGTGTGACGCTCACCAAAAATGTTAGGCTAGAGGAACTAAAAGAATTAATATCTAAGCAAATGAATAAGCTATTTGATTTTGACATATTTTCTATTGAAGTTGCCACGAGTAATGAGGAGAGTGAATATAGCTTATACGATCAGTATGGTAATCAATACCTAAGTAATGATGAAATAAGACGTCATACAGCCTATTTATCACGCTATTGTATAGAACAGTGCTGCAATATTATTATTAACAATGGAGATTTTGAAGCATATCATATTAAGGCAATAGAAAGGTCAGAGGATGGAGTAAGTATCGAATCAGTCATGTATATGCCACTTATGAATGATGATAAGGTAATAGGGGCAATTGGCTTAGGCAGCTATAAGACGAATCATTATCATCATAATCACCTTAGCACGCTCCAAATTATTTCCTCCTACATTGCAATAGCTATTAAAAATGCCAAGCTATTTAAACATATTGAATATATGGCAATGCACGATGCTTTAACAGGCCTTTTAAGTCGTAGAGCCGTGCTAGAAGAAGCAGAGAGGCTCTTTAATAGCAATCACAAAAAAGGTAAGCATACCGTGGTGATGATGTTAGATACGGATTATTTTAAACAAGTTAATGATAAGTATGGTCATTCAGTTGGCGATAAAGTACTCAAGAAAATCGGAGAAATCTTAAATAGCGCAGTACGTACACAAGATTATGTAGGACGTTATGGCGGAGAAGAATTTTTAATGGTGCTGGATGATGCATCAGAAAAGGAAGTAGCTAAAATAGCGAAAACCATTAAAAAGGAATTAAATGAAGTACAGTTTAGTACAAAAAAGAATGTTCAGTTCGGTGTTACCTTAAGTGGAGGTTTCTATATCTGTAATGAATATACCTTAAACTTCTCTGATGCCATACAATTTGCAGACCATGCCCTATATCGTGCAAAACTATTAGGAAGAAATCGTATTATCTCCTATAGTTTAAGCACGCAGTAGCAAGTGACAAGGCATGAAATTAACGTTTTTCTTTAAGGCTATCCTCCGCAATAAGCGCCAGTGCATCTTTTAAAGAACCTGGTTGGTCTATGGATGCTTCTGTATAAGGCTCTTTTTTAGGAGCAGCTTTAGGAGAAGTATTGTTTTTTTGAGAGGAGCTAAAGCCCTTTGGATATTTATTATGTTTTTTAGCTGCTTTTTTGTTTTCAGTAGTTTGGCTAGTAGAAGCTGTGGGAAGAACTTCACCAGAAGCAAGGCTCTTAATCTGCCCCTTTAGGAGTTTGATAGGAGTAAGCTTAATGCCAAAGGCTTTTTCAAAAACTCGGATAGCACCTAAATCTTTTGGTGTGATAAGGCAAATAGAGGTTCCACTCTTTAAGCCTCGCGCACTACGTCCTGCCCGATGCAAGTAATCATGAGCCGTAAGTGGTAAATCAAAATGGATAACATGAGTAATATCTGGCACATCTAAGCCTCTTGCAGCGAGGTCAGAAGAGATCAGTAAATTAACCTTACCACCTCTAAAATGGGATAAAGCTGATTTTCTATCCTCTTTTGTCAGCTTGCCTGATATGGTAGCTACAGCATAGCCATGATAGGTTAACTTTTCTACTAGGGCAAGGGTATCTGTATTTTGATTGACAAAAATAAGAGTCCGTGATGCCTTGGTTGCTGCTAAGATTTTTTTCAGCAAATCAAATTTTTCCCGTTGTTCTCCTAAAGCATACAAATGCTCAATGTTAGGGTTCAGCATAGTCTCGGAGGCAGTACGTAAAATAGTTGGTAAGGTAAGAAGTTGCCTTGAGCTTTCCAAGGTTTGTTTGCTAATGCTAGCAGAAAATAAGCAAATCTGTCGCTCTTTTGGCAGTGAATAAATTAATTTTTTTACGGTGTTTGCTTGATTTTGATCAAGTAAGTTATCAGCCTCGTCTAAAACGAGGGTTTTAACTGTATGTGCAATTAGCTTTTTCTTCACAATAAGGTCAAGTATACGCCCAGCAGTACCGACTACAATCTGAGGTTTTTCCTTTAATTTTTTAATTTGACCTTCAATATTGACCTCTCCCATAATGGGGCAAGAGGTAATAGCCACCTGAGCATTTTTAGCAAGCAAGGTGATTTGATGATGAATCTGCATCACAAGCTCATGGGTGGGGGCTAATATAATGGCTTGAAGTTCACGTTTTAAAGGATCTGTTTTCATGAAAAGGGGTAGTACAAAAGCAAGGGTCTTACCACTACCCGTATAAGATTCTGTAATTAAGTCCTTGCCCTCCATAAAAGGTAGGATGACTAGTTCTTGAACAGGAGTGGGCTTTGTAATGCCTTGAGCCTTTAATCCCTTGATAAGGGATTCATTTATCATTAATTTTTCAAAATCGTGTGCCATGTTATTCTCCTTCGTATGAGGTAATTAAGTACATCACATTATACACTAAACATCAAGGATAAGCTAGTGAGGGCGCCTCTGATTTTCGATTTGTTCATAAAGAGTGTACCAATAGGCTAGACCATTTTCCAGGCGGTAGTAGTGTCTGATGTAGAAGAGAAGAAGGATACATAGAATAAGGTCCAGCAAAAAAAGGGCAGGACTTGGTGCAATCAGGGTGCCTACACTGCTACATAAAAATAAAAAGGCAAAAAACAAAGTAATGAGTAGATGAATCAAGCGTTCATGTTGAATAATAGCAATTTGCCTCTGGTGATAACTAACTAGCCAGTCTAAATCTGGGTTATGGGCTTTTAGCTCGTTTTCAATAAATGCTTGATGCTTTTTCATATAAGTGTACATACAAATCCTCCTTTTTAATCAAATAGAAAAGTTTTAGTCATTATAAAGCATTTTTCTTCATTTTAATACCTATATCAATTGTAAAACTAGTCAAATCTTGGTGATATGTGATAATATAAGGAAGAGTAAGTGATTTTTTAGTAGTAAATGATCGTATAAGGGGAAGGGATATGGAAGCAATGTTAGATTACTTAAGGGAATTGAACACAATCTCTATTATAATAAGGCTACTATTAGCCACGATTTTTTCGGGTATCATAGGTTTTGAAAGAGGGGCAAAAAGAAGGCCAGCTGGTTTTCGGACCCATGTCTTGGTATGTATTGGCTCTACTTTGGTAATGCTTACTAGCCAGTATATGGTAGATGTTTTAAAGGTGTCTACAGATGCCACCAGGCTAGGTGCTCAAGTGGTTAGTGGAATCGGTTTTTTGGGTGCCGGAACCATTATTGTGGTGGGGCGAAATCAAGTAAAGGGTTTAACCACAGCGGCGGGACTTTGGGCTTGTGCTTGTATGGGGCTTGCAATAGGTGCTGGCTTTTATGAAGGTGCTATTATTAGCTGTATCTTTTTTTTAGTGGTGATGACCGCTTTATCTCGTTTAGATGAGTATGCAAAGATTCATTCCAAGGAAATTGAAGTCTATTTAGAACTAGAGGATATCAGTGCCCTTAGTGATTTTATCGAATATGTTAAAGAGCAGGGAACAAAGGTTTCCAATCTTGAGATACAGAAGATTAAGCACCAGGATTATCAGACAGTAGGTGCCTTAATGACACTTCAATTGAATGAGAAAAAAGATCATACCAGCTATATTTTTGAACTTCATAAGTTGCATGGTATACGTGCTATTCAAGAAATTATATAATGTTTTAGGTGATGTATAGTTATAGGTATAATTTGGAATACTAGACTTTAAGAGATACTATTTGATCTGTGGTTGTATATAGGATTTAGAAAAAAGGAGTCTAGTTATGAAGGAATCATCTAAAAATACTATTCTTTTGTTTGTAATATGTCTTGTATTCATTCCAAGCTTTATTTATGGTGGGGCAATGAGGGTGTATAGAAATCATATCTTAGTCAGCTCCCAAAGTACATTAGCCTATATCACTGTTTCACCTAAGAAAATCAGCGTACCAATGGGCATGAGCGAAGCCCAATTAAGAAAGCAGCTTCAAGTGAAAGGCTATTATCAAGGAAAAGCATCACCCAAGCTTCTTACCACC